>NZ_RZSV01000074.1:0-24843 GCF_004023205.1 Mesorhizobium sp. M1A.F.Ca.IN.020.03.2.1
CTTGCCGAAGCGCGCGAGACCCGCGTCCGCGCCGAGGAGCGGCTGACCGCAGCCGACGAACGGCGCGCCGCGGTCGAGGCGCGCATCCAGGAGGCGCTGAACACGCCGCCGCATCTCGTCATTAAGCATACCGGCCTAGAGACCGACGACCCGATGCCGGACATGGCCGAGGTCGAGCGCCAGCTCGACCGGCTGAAGATCGAGCGCGAGCGGCTCGGGGCCGTCAATCTGCGCGCCGAGGAAGAACAGCGGGAGCTGTCAGACCGCCTGGAGATCATCGTTTCCGAGCGCGAGGACATCATCGAGGCGATCAGAAAACTGCGCCAGGCGATCCAGAACCTCAACCGCGAGGGCCGTGAACGCCTGCTGTCGGCCTTCGAGGTGGTCAACGGCCACTTCCAGCGCCTGTTCTCGCATCTCTTCGGCGGCGGCACGGCCGAATTGCAGCTGATCGAGTCCGAAGATCCGCTGGAAGCTGGCCTCGAAATCCTCGCTCGCCCGCCGGGCAAGAAGCCGCAGACCATGACGCTGCTCTCTGGCGGCGAGCAGGCGCTCACCGCCATGTCGCTGATTTTTGCCGTCTTCCTTACCAATCCGGCGCCGATCTGCGTGCTCGACGAGGTCGACGCCCCGCTCGACGACCACAATGTCGAGCGCTTCTGCAATCTGATGGACGAGATGTCGAAGACCACCGAGACGCGCTTCGTCATCATCACCCACAACCCGATCACCATGGCGCGCATGGACCGGCTGTTCGGCGTCACCATGGCCGAGCAGGGCGTCAGCCAGCTGGTCTCGGTCGACCTGCAGGCGGCTGAGGCGATGCGCGAGGCGAGTTGAGGGCGGCTTGGCGTCCGGAACCGACTGAGTTACCTCTCCGGTGCCGTGGCTGGCGCCGTGTAACGCCGGCGCACGGCCTCCAGCACGCGCTTGCGGCTGTCCTCGGGCGATAGACGCTTGTCCTTCTCGGCCTCTGCCGTCTCGCGGGCGAGTTCCTTGTCCCTGATCTGTTGGCGGAACCATTTGGAATAGTCGCCGGCGCGCAGGTGATATTCCCAGGTCTTGTCGTCGATGCCTTCCGCCATTTGGGCGAAAATAATCAGGTTGTGGGCTCTGAGGTTCATCGCCTTTTCCGGCCCCGTGAAATAGAAACTGCCGGCCTCGTCGAGCTCGCCTTCGGCATATTTGCGGCTGTGCCGCTTCAGCGATTGCTGGGGTTCGATCGCCTTGACCGTGAACGGCTTCTTGCCGTCCTGCGGCCGCCACAGCAGAACCCGGTCACCCTTCGGCGAAGGAATGCTCTTGGGCGCCTCCAGCCCGGCCTCCTTGCAGAAGGCCTTGATCACGCTCTTCGCCTTCGGACCGAGCGCGATGACCGCCGTCACCAGGCGCAGGACCCCGGTCGAAATCGCTTCCGGATGCACGGTGATCAGCACCGTGCCCGGCAGCTCGAGCGACAGCACCGCGCGCGTGTCCTCGCGGCGCCTGGGCAGAAGGTGATGCGCCTCGTCGATGATCAGCCAATGCGGCCTTGCCGTGCGGTAGCGGACGCTGCCGAGGCCGGGCAGCAATTCGGCAAAGAAGTCGGGCCGCTCGTCGACTTTCAGCGCCAGCCCGTTGACCACGATATTGGTGCCAGGCTTTTCGATCAGCTCCAGCAATTGCTCCTTGCTGGGTGTAGTCGAGCCATCGCCCAACGGAACGGCGCCCTCCAGTCCGTCATAGTCGCCCTCGGGATCGAAAATGCAGAACTGCAATCCCTGTTCGGCAAGCCGCTCGGTGAGCGCTGTGGCCAATGTCGACTTGCCGATACCGGAGCTTCCGGCGATCAGAACGGTCTCGACGGGCGACAGATAGACCTTCTTGCCGTTGGCAGTGCCCAGCAGGACGCCGCGCAAGCGCTTGCGAGCTATCAGATGATCCTGCTTTATCAGCTTGCCGATCAGTTCTTCGACACCTTTGCCGCGCGCCTCCTTCGTGACGAGGTCGGCGGTTTCCTTCACGGCGGGCAATGCGTTGGCGACGGCGACGCTGCAGCCCGAAGCCCTGAGGAAAGCATGGTCGTTTTCGGCATCGCCGATGCCCACCACATTATGCGGCGACAATCTGAGGTCCTTGAGCGCAGCCGCCAGTCCGGTGGCCTTGTTGATGCCTGAGGGCAGGATCATCACCGCGCCCTTGTTGAAGATGATCTCCAGCTCAAGGCCGAGCTCCTTGATGACGTCGAGCACGGTGGCCTGGTGCGGCTCCCAGGTGGCAACGATCGACCGGCCGACCGAGAGCGGCTTGACGCCGCGCTTCTTCAGTCTGTCGACGAAATCGGCGGAAGGGGACGGCGAGATCGTTTGCTCTTCCTCGCTCGCCGGCGTGTAGATCAGCGCGCCGTTTTCGGCCACCACCTTGTCGAATAGCCCGACCTCCGGAAACACCTCTTTGAGATCGGGCAGTTCGCGGCCGGTGACCAGGATGAGCTTGCGGCCGGACTTCTTCAGCTTCTTCAGCGCCGACAGCGTGCTGGCGGTGACCAGTCCGTCATGCGCCAGCGTGCCGTCGTAGTCGGTGGCCAGTGCCATGAAATACATCGGGTGATCCTCTCCGCTGCCGGTCGCTCGGTCCGTCTGGAACAAACAACGTCTGTCGGCGGAAAAGGTTTAGGCCGGCGCTTTCGCCTGCCTGGCGAGAAACCTGGCGTGGAGAAATGCAACTCATCGGAAAGAGAGAAGGTTGGCTGGGTTCTGGAAAGGCGGGGCGTTTCTGGTCTTTAGGTCTGTTTGGGGTCGGCGCGTTGCTCCTGTGCCCTCTTGCAGATCTCATCCAACTTTTTTCGGACCCGGTCGTTATCGAACAGCAGCTTGGCGCGTGAGAATCCTCTGCTACGAAGCTCCCATTCGATGGCAAGCCATCCTTCATAGTCGCCAGATAACGCAAGTTTCCCGGCTTCGCGCCACATAAGCACGTCACGCTCTCGGGACACACCCTTTCTCCGTGCTTTTGCGCGAAGCATATAGGAGGTCAGGCCGATATTGTCGAGGGACCTGCCCCACCGCTCGCCGCGACCAGAGCACGGACTTCCGCCTCATATTGAGAGATCGTGATGTCGAGCTGACGCAAATATCGGTCAGTTCATTGCCGGGCGTTCGACATCCCGGCGTGCGTTCTTGCCCCATAACTCACGAACGAATTTGATCGTCTCGCCAATCGTCCGGATTTCGATGATTGTGCAACGATGGATCGTGCGCATCGTCTCCGCTCATGGACTGCTCCTGCGAGGCCGGTGGGTTTTGGAGGTGGCAAGGGATCGAAAGCCGCGTTGAGACCACTGAAGCGAATCCGCGCTGAAATCGCCGCGCCACCCAATTCTCGCGAGAGATATATTGTTACATTTTGAGACACTTTTTTTAAATTTTGTGATTTGCTCCATACCGCTAACCTGGGCTCTTTTGGCCGCGAGCCATTCGGGCTTCAGGCATGTTGGGCAGAAAGGGTGGGGGTGTGAAAGGTCGCCAAGAATGGCCGATACGAATACCATTGTCTTGAGCGGTGACTACGGCTACCGCCAATATAAAGCATCCGGTCTCCCCGCCGACACCACTATCGATGCCAGCAAAGCCTCGTGGATTGTCGCCAATCAGGGAAGCTCCACCAACCTCTATCCCTTCGCGGTCGTCAACCCCGGCGACAACCTCGTGGCGTCGGGCGGCACGATCAACGGCACGGTCTCCCAAACCGGCGCCTGGGAGGACGTTTACGTCAACTCCGCCGCAGTCCGCGTGAATTCAGCCCACAACTTTGTCATCGACGACTGGACGATCACCAAGCCCTGGGATGGCATCCGTGTCGGCGGCACTGGCACCTTCCTCATCGAGGATACCTATGTCGGCTACTCACGAGACGACGCGGTCGAGGACGACGACGTCATCGGCGGCACCATCCGGGATTCGCTGTTCGACCACGTGTTTTCCGGAGTGAGCCTTGGCGACGGTGACGTCGATGGGTCTGACAACACGGTCACCATGGATGGCATGCTTCTAGGCATGGGAGAGTATCTTCGCAAAGGCGAGATGACGCACGGTTCGCCGTTCAAACTGGACAAGGGCACAGGCGCTGACGATATCGTTCCTAGCTTGCGCTTCATCGACTGCGTGGTGGCGATCACCGACGTTGACCACAACGGCTTGGAGCGGGTGCAGCGGGCCTGGGACAAGACGGTCGAGTCGCACGGCAATTACTATCTCAACCTCTCCGACACGCCACTGCCGGCGGATTATCCAATGCCGCCCGCCGGCTGGACGGTCCTTCAAGGCCAAGCGGCCCGCGATTACTGGGCCAACGCCAAGGCGGCCTGGCATGCAGCCCATGACGGGACGGACCCGCTGCCGTCATCTCCGACCGTGCCGACCGACCCGCTACCCTCATCTCCGACCCTGCCGACGGACCCGACCCACGGAACGACCGGGAACGATACATTTGTCGGCACTGCCGCGGCCGATACCTTTGATGGCCTGGCTGGCAACGACACATTGCGGGGCAAGGGTGGCAACGACGTGCTGACCGGCGGCGCGGGCCACGACACCTTTGTGTTTGACACCGCCTATGGCGCCGGCAATGTCGACACGCTGACCGACTTCGACGCGGTAAATGACGCGCTCTATCTCGACAACGCCGTCTTCACCCAACTCGGCGCCGGTTCCTCGTCCAGCCCGACGCAGGTGAACTCGTCGTATTTTGAGTTGCGAGAACACGCCACCCATAGCAACGATCACCTGCTCTACAACCGGGCCACGGGCGTCTTGTCCTATGATCCCGACGGCTCGAGATCGGCCCCGCAGGTGGAAATCGCCCACCTGGAGCCCGGAGCGGCACTGACCTATCACGACGTATTCGTCGTTTGATCGTTCATGCGATCGGACCATGGCATGGCGAGGGGCGGGCGCGCCCCCCGCCGTGCCTGGTTCCGACGGTCACCGATCAGAAAGGCGGCGGACGCCGATCAAGTTGCCATAAACGTCGGCCGCATTGATCGCCGCGGATGCGCATGCGCCGGCCTTTGCGGTCGGCGCTGCCATCACCAATTCCAAACCGATCGGGCCGATGGCGGCGACACCATTATCGGCGGCCAGCTTGCTGCGGCGGCGGCGCTATTATTGGAAAACATGTAGCAACCAGAGTTTCACGCCGCCTCGTTCGCAGACGTCATTTTCACTGCCAGCAAACGATTGGCTGACTAGGGCAATTTCGAGGTTTGGACGATTCAATTCTCTGCTTGAGAATCAGACGCTTAGCGCCATCCTGGATTGGTGGTTCCTGGCGTCCCAGCCGAACTGGATGCCCGGTGGATAACTTCCGGTGAAAGTGAGGCTAGGCTGTCAAAAGGTCGCAAGCGATAGCGCGGCTGCTTGGCATGATATATAAACATTGTCTAAAATGATCCTTAACCAAAAGAGACGATTTCGGGGATGCCCAGTTACACGAATAGAAGGGTGCTGTCGAAGAGCGTGGTCGAAATGGGCCTGTTCTCCGCGGTGATGAACACCCTGGTGCTAGTTCTGCCTCTCTACATGCTGCAGGTCTATGATCGGGTGTTGCCCGCCGCCAATTTGGACACGCTCACCTACCTAACATTGCTTGCGCTTTCGACGCTCTTGCTCTTCGGCGTGCTCGAAGTCGTGCGGGGTGTATACGCAAGCCGGCTCGCGGCGCGACTGGATGTCTCTTTGGGCACATCGTCTTTTCTCGCTGCAATGAGTGGCCCTCGCGCTGGCCTCGGCGATGTTCAAGCCTTGCGCGACTTGGCCACCGTGCGAGGCTTCATCGCTTCGAGAACGATTTTCTTTCTCTTCGACCTTCCTTTCGGGCCGATCTTCGTAGGCCTGCTCTATTTCATCCATCCGCTGCTCTTCCTCGTGACGGTCGTCGGGGCGGTTCTCATGGTCGCCATCGCCATGCTGAACCAGGTCGCGAGCTCGCGACCTGGCAAGGAGGCGGCGGAGAGTCTCAACGCCTCGATGAATTCGGCGCAGGCTTTCGCCCGAAACTTCGAAACCGTTCGCGCACTTGGCATGGTGTCCAACGCGATAGAATTCTGGGGCACCCGTTTTTCCGGCTCTCTACACGCCTCGGATGGGCTCGCTCGCATCAATTCGTTTTATGGCGGTGTATCGCGCACCACGCGTTCGACACTGCAGATCGCGATATTGGGGGCCGGCGCTTATCTGGTTCTGCACAACGAGATGACCGCCGGTATGATATTTGCGTCCTCGATGATTTCGGCGCGCGCTCTGCAACCTCTTGATCAGATCATTGGGAGTTGGCGGCAGATCATCGACGCCAATCTTGCGTGGAAGAGGCTTTCGGCTCTCCGGTCCGGGCTCGACAACCAGGAGAACGTAGCATTGCCGGCTCCTGAAGGAGCGCTAAGCGTGGAGCAAATAGTCTATCATCTTCCGGGCGCGGCCGATGGCTCGCTGCCGCTGATCAAGCGCTTGACCTTTGAGGTCGCCGCCGGCGAGACAGTCGCGATCGTAGGGCCGAGCCAGGCTGGAAAATCGACTTTGGCGCGCCTCATCGTCGGTGCGATCGCGCCCCGCTCTGGGGCGATCCGGATCGACGGCGGCGATATTCGGAACTGGGACCCGGAACAACTCGGCCGCCATATTGGTTACCTGCCGCAAGATGTGGAACTCTTCCCGGGAACCATCGCGCAAAATATCGCGCGGTTCGAACCGAATGCGCCCAGCGAGAAGTTGGTTCAAGCAGCCCAGCGGGCCCAAGTGCATGAGCTCATCCTGGGTCAGAGGGATGGCTACTCGACGCTGATCGGCCCGACCGGCGTTCGCCTTTCGGGTGGCGAGCGTCAACGCATCGGGCTTGCTCGGGCCTTCTACGGCGATCCCAAGGTGCTGGTTCTCGACGAGCCCAATGCAAATCTCGATTCCAACGGCGAAGCCGCGCTCGAGCGCGCGATTAGCGGGGCGCGTTCACGAAAAACGACCGTGCTTGTCATAACCCATCGGCCCTCTCTCGCTTCCAAATGCGATCGCGTATTGATGCTGCGCAATGGCCAGGTCGAGATCTACGGTTTGACCAAGGGCGTGCTCGATAGACTTGTCGAGCGACGCGCCCAAGCGGGGTGGCCCGCAGCCTCTCAGTCGCGCGAAGGAGTGGTGCCTTTCCCCTCATCTGCTCGAGGCGAGATAAAGGTCGCAAATGACTAGCCAAGCCATCGGCGCCAGGACGTATAGCTGGCAGCGTAACGTCGACACACGCACAGATCGCATCACGCTCGCGGGGTATGCAAGCGTGTCCGTTTTCTTGCTTGGCTTCGTATTCTGGGGCGCAATGGCGCCGATTGCCGGAGCAACGATCGCGCCAGGAGTGATTGCAGCAGCTGGACAGAATGTCATGATCCAGCATCTCGAAGGTGGCGTGGTCAGCAGCGTCAAGGCTCGAGAGGGTGACAGAGTCTTACGAGGGCAGGCGCTGATCGTGCTCGATCCAACGGTGGCGCAGTCGCAGCTCAACCGAGTCCTCAAACAGTGGGTCGCACAAAAGGCTGAGATCGCGCGGCTCGAGGCAGAACGGGATGGCCTGGAGAAAATCGTCCTGCCCCGCGATTTAGGCGCCTACTCAGACGCGTCCGAATTCAGTGACGTCTTTGCAGAGCAAACCAAGGAGTTCCGGGCTCGGCTAGCGCGCTATGGCGCAGATCAGGAGATCCTTAGGGAACGGGTGGCAGCCCTTCAGGAAGCTGTTGCCGGCTTGAAGGCGCAAAAGGATGCTGCGGCAAACCAGCTCGCGATCGTCAATGCCGAGAGGGAACGCAAAAAGCACTTGCTCGACAAGGGACTGACAAATCGTTCCGAATACACCGATCTTCTGCGCAGCACCGCCGAGTTGGTAGGTCAGGAGGGATCGCTGGAGGCGCAAATCGCCAGCGCGGCCACCCAGATCGTGGAAGCGCGCCAGCAGATTGAAAGACTAACAACCACCCGGGTCGAGGATGCCGTCACGGAATTGAACAAGGCCCGGGTAGAGGTGGCCGACCTTGAGGAACAAATCAACGCCGCTCGATCGGTCCTGGTGCGAACGACCATTCGTGCCCCGGCGGACGGCATCATCGTCCGCTCTCTCTACAATTCCGAAGGCAGCGTCATTCGTGCTGGCGAGCCTGCGATGGAGCTTCTGCCGACGAAGGAACTTATCGTCGAGGCAAAGATCAAGCCTGAAGACATCGATTCTATCCGAGTCGGCCAAGGCGCGAACATGATGTTCACGGCCCTGAACGCACGGACAACACCAAAAGTGCCGGGAAAGGTGTTCTACATTTCGGCGGACCGGCTGACCACTCCCAGCACTGGACAGCCCTATTACACCGTGCGGCTTAAGATGGCCGACAAGCTGCCACCGCAGGTCAAGCCCGAGCAGATCTACCCAGGCATGCCGGTCGAAACCTTCATTTCAACTGGCGAGCGAACGTTTCTGAGCTATCTGACCAAGCCGCTGGTGGATTCGTTCCAGCGCGCCTTTCGGGAAAGATAGCCCGATCCTGCCTCCTGCGACCTTCAACCTTACCCGAAGTGGAACTCTTCCGCCGGATTATGCGCAACCGGGTTCGGCCACTCACGGTTCTCGGTTTTCATGGCCAAAACGTCGCACGCTCGTAGCGCTCGAGGCGACGGGCTTTGTGATGGCTGTCTCGCCACGTGATCGAGGGCAAGGGCGATCACTTATTGGGTCTCCGGTCGCCTTCCTCCCTCCTTGCCATGGTGAGCTGGCCTCGAAAGGATAAGCGGGATGATCCCGCCCATCGCGAGAGTGTCGATCTCGAAGTACCGCGGTCCCTTGCACCCGGACGGCATCGAGATGCATCTCGACGACAGCATCTATCTCGGCGACAAGCGGGAGTACCGTCTGCGCCGTGGCGACTTCGTCGCCAAGGCGCACGGCGCGCGGCAACTTGCCTCGGGCAATGTATGGGCGCGGATCCCTGCCGAGAGCGTATGGGTCTTCGCGGCGGCAGCCCCGAAATAGTCATCGGTACCAACGCCGCTTGCTCTCGGGGCGGCCTCGTTTATCATTCGGTCTCGCACTATGACGTCACAGCCTCGCATTGCCCTGATCCATGCCACGCCCATCTCGATGGAGCCGATCAGATCGGTGTTCGAAGCGGGATGGCCTGGCGCCGAAATCGTCAATATCCTCGAGGACAGCCTGGCAGTGGACCGCGCCAAAACCGCTAACCTGACGAGCGACATTGCCCGGCGCATCGAGGCCTTGGCCAGCTATGCCCGTTCGATCGGAAGCGATGCCGTGCTGTTCACCTGCTCGGCGTTCGGGCAAGCGATCGAACAGGCCGCGGCAAAGCTGGACGTTCCGGTCCTGAAACCGAACGAAGCCATGTTTGAGACGGCGATCCGCCGTGGCGGCCGCACCGCAATGCTCTACACTTTCCCGCCGTCCAGGGAAGGAATGGAGCAGGAGTTCCGGGACGAAGCCGCCCGTATGGGCCAAGCTGCCACGATCAGGAGCTATTTCGTGCCGGGCGCGATCGAGGCGGTGCGTGCAGGAGACGTGGAATCCCACAACCGGCTGATCGCGGCCGAAGCCGCCAAGCTGAGGGATTTCGATGCGATCGTCTTGGCACAGTTCTCCATGGCGCGCGCGCGGGATGCGGTCAAAGCGGCGACGAACATCCCCCTATCGACCAGTCCGGATGCGGCCGTCGCGAAGCTGCGCGTCCTTCTTGGCGCGGACCAACCCGCCTGACCAAAAGAAGGTCCCACGGAGCGCTCGACAGCTGCTCCGGTGGTTATTTCCAGATTTCCCGGGCAAGGCGCATGAAGTTGCCGCCTATGACGTCGCGGACCGCTCCTTCCGGCTGACCGCGACGAAGCAGAACCTCGGTCAGCTCTTTCATTTGGGCTGGTGCCGAATAGGTCGTTTCTCCCGCATATTCGCTCTTCGGCCAGAAATGCGGATTGCTGGCGATGATGTCGTCGATGCCTTCGATCTCGACCGGGAAAGCATGGTCGAGGCCGATGCCAACATGGCGTGGGCCAGCGAGATCGATCAGATATTCGACATGGTCGGCCAGCCGTTCGGAATCGGTGCGCGCCTCGCCAAGGAAACGGCTGAGCCCGACGACGCCGACGATGCCGCCGGTGCGGGCGCAGGCCTTGATCTGCTCGTCCGTGATGTTGCGACCGTGGGCGCAGAGCGCTTTCGGATTGGAGTGCGAGAAGATGACTGGCCGGTCCGTGTACTCCATCACGTCCATGGTGGTGCGATAGCCGGTGTGGCTCACATCCACGAACATGCCGAGGCGGTTCATCTCGTCGATCACCTGCCGACCGAACGCGGTCAGACCCGGGTCTTCGTCATGGCATCCACCGCCGGCAAGGTTGTTGCGGTTATAGGCGAAAAGCATCTGGCGCACGCCAAGGCCATGGTAGAACTCGACCATCTCAATCCGGCCGTCCAGGGCGTTCATGCCTTCGATGTCAAAGGTGACCGCCAGCTTGCCTTGCGCCTTAGCAGCGAGGATTTCGTCGGCCGACGAGACCAGCACGTAGTGGGCGGGATGCGCCAGGATCCAGTGGCGGAAGCAGCTGAGATTGGTTACCGTCATTTCCCAGGACAGAAGATCGAACCCGACATCGATGGACAGATAGTCGACACCGGCGTCTCGCCAGATCCGCAGGTTGTTCAAGTCCGCGGCAGGATCCGGCATGAAGCCGGAATGGGCGTCCCAGACGACTTCGCTATCGAGAATGGACCGGGCTCTGGTTTGAAGGTTCATTGCCGTTCGTACCGGAATTTGCACCAGCCCCAATCTCTACCATACTGGCTAGAATGGGGAAGTTGCGTCCGGTACGCAGAGCAGGTGCAAACTGCCTGAAGCTGGATCTGCCGTCACGCGCAACAGAATCCGGATTCGCCTTCGCCAGCATCTTCTGCCGAATGACTTCCGGCAAAAACGGATCGCAGATAGGACTGCCGACGATATTGTCGGCTCACGAATCGCTCAAACAAATCGAAATTCGCCCTCGCGAGAAAGGCGCCCGCAAAACGCGGACGCTCGCAGCCGGCAGCAACCTGTGTCGGTCGTCCGTTACTCTTCCGTCTTGCCCTCGAAATCCAGAAGCTTGCCAACAGGCACGTACTTCTGCCCGTCGAACTGATAGAGCTGCAGTGCCTCAATCGGGAAAATATCGGAGCCGGCTTTGGTGTTCAGCTTGATCCCGTCCAGCAACAGTGGATCGTCCCACTTCTGCATGTTGAAGACGGTGTCGAGGAGCTCAGCCCGGGTCGGCTTCTTCATGTGCTCGAGCGCCTTCACAAGAGCATCGCCGGTCGCGTACCCGACCTGTCCGATCGTGTTGGCGAAGACGAAGTTGACCTTGGCCGCGGCGATATCGTCCAGATACTGGTCGATACCCGCATCACCGGTTTTTTCCGGGCTAACGATCGGTTTCAGGAAATTCGAGGTGATGATGCCCTTGGCGTTCTCGAGCCCCACCGCCTGCAGGATCGGGTAGGCCGAGGAAAGGTTGGTGACGAGCGTCAGCGGCTTCCAGCCGCTCTCGGCCTGGAAGCGGATTGCTTCACCGCCTTGTTGCGGCGCGGCGATGATCACCAGCGTATCGGCGCCGGAAGCCTTGAGCGCTGTCAGTTGCGTTTCGACGGTCGGATCCTGCGAAGTCACCGGTTGCCGATCGACGACCTTGACGCCTGAGCCGTCGATGGCCTGGTCGAAGGCCTTCATGAAGGTTTCGCCGGTCTCGGTGTTGAGATAGAGGAGCGCGACCTTTGCCTCGGGCTTGTTGTCCTTCAGATAAGTGGCGAACGACGCCGCCTCGGTCGAGAAGGCCGGGACGAACCCTATTTCCTCGTGCGGCGCGTTCAGCTTGTGGACGCCTGAATACATGAAGACATTGGGCACTTTGCGTTGTTCGATATAGCGTCCGATGGCGACATTGTTCGGCGTGGCAGCCGTGCCGACAAGGGCGAAGACTTTGTCCTGCTCCACCATCTCGCGCACATTCGCAAGGGTTCGCTGCGGATCGAGCATGTCGTCCTTGATCACGAGCTCGATCTTGCGGGTCTTGCCGTCGGACATCTTGACGCCGCCCTGGGAATTGGCGGCCTCGACCCGGGCGCGGATGCCTTCTGCGACCGCGCCGACGACGGCGACGGGACCGGTGAGCGGACCGGTGATGCCGATCTTGACGGTGCTGTCGGTGATGCCCGGTGCCTCGTCAGCTTTCGCCGGAGCGACACCGACGGCTAGCGCAAGTATTGCCGCCGTCACAAGCATTCTTGGCATACGTAAACATGGTCTCATAACTTCCTCCCTAATTGGCTGATTGATCCGGCTTTGCCGTTGGCGTTCGACCGCGCCGTCAAGGCAGCGGCAAGTCTCTCCAGCAGACCGGCAACCCCTCCGCGCGCCAGAAGCATGATGCCGATTAGTGCCAGCGCGTAGATGACGTTGCCGAGTGCGAGATTGATGCTGGACGTCCAGGTCGGGACGAAGGTGATGAACAGCCCGCCGATGAAGGCGCCGACAATGCTTGTCGAGCCGCCTACGATGCTCCCGATCACGATGGTGATGGAAAGTGGGGCGAGAAAGGACTGCGGGCTGATGAAGCCATTGAGGATCGCGAAGACGCCGCCGCCAAGTCCGGCGAGCGCAGAGCTGATGGCGAACGCCCACAGCTTGGCCTTGGTCAGATTGACGCCGAGAGCCTCCGCGATCTGCGGACTGTCCCGTTGCGCCTGGAGCGCGCGGCCGACGTCGCCGAGGAGAACGAGATAGACGATGAATGCCGCGACGCAGGCGCACCCCAGCGACACCAGATAGAGCCAGAGCTCGGAGTAATCGGCCAGGAACGCAGGCGGCTCCAGGGAATCGATCGGCAAGCCGGAGACTCCGCCCGTCCAACTGCCGAGCTTCAACAGAAGCTGCGGAAAGGCCGCCGCGACACCAAACGTGATGATCGCAAGTTGCAGCCCCTGCAGACGCAGGGCCGGCAGTCCGACGACGAGACCGGCCAGCGCGGTAAAAACAGCTGCCGCAGGCAGGGTCGCCAACGGGTGGACGCCATAGGTCGCGTTCAAGATGGCGGTGACGTAGGCGCCGATGCCGAACAGCGTCCCCTGGGCGAGGCAGATCTGCCCGGCAAACCCCATAAGCAGGTTGAGGCCAAGAATGGCGACCGCATAGGAGATGGCGATGCTCACCTGCTGCAACTGGAAGCCTGACAAAGTGGCCGGCAGCAATGCGGCGACTAGCACAAAACCAGCGGTTGCCGCGACCGTGCGCCGAATGTCGTTGCTCATAGCTTGGTGACCTTCTGTGAGCCGAACAGACCGACCGGCTTGACCAGCAGGACGAAAAGGGTGAGCCCGATCGGGACCGCGATGCGCATGTCCGCACCCAGAAAGCCGATGTAGTTGGCGCCAAGGCTCTCGCTGACGCCCACCAGAAGGCCTCCGGCTATCGCGCCGAGCGGACTGTCCCAGCCGCCAACGGTTGCCGCGGCAAGGCCGTAGAATAGGATCGGGGTCATCATGGTCGGGCTCAAAAACAGCCGTGGCGCGACCAGCACCGCCGCGATCATTCCGATCGCCGCGGCGAAACCCCAGCCGAGCATCAGCATGCGCTCGACGTTGATGCCCACCAGAACGCTGCGAACGCGGTCGAAGGCCGCGGCACGCATGGAGAGCCCAAGCCTTGTGAAGGCGAAGAGGGAGGCGATGGCCGCGGCCAGGACAATGAGGATCAGCAAGGTACCGGCCGACGAAGCCAGCACCTGTACCTCACCGAGGCTGAAGCTGCCTTCGGGAAAAAGGCTGGGGAACGGCTTCTGCTCGGCGCCCCAGAGCCACGTCACCATCGCCTGGAAGAGCACAAACATGCCGAGCGTGACGACCACTGTCGCCTCGACTGGTGCTGCCAGCGGGCGGACGAAGACCCGAAACGCCAAGATTCCCAGCACAAAGGAACCGGCCAGGCCGATTGCAATCGAAAGCCACAATGGCAGGCCCCACAGGCATAGCTGCCAGATGCAGTATGCCGAGAAAGTCGCCATTTCGCCTTGACCGAAATTGACGATGTTGGTGGCGCGAAAGATCAACACCAGTGCAAGGGCAAGAGCCGCATAGATGGCGCCGGTGGCAAGACCGCTGAGGACGATTTGCAGGAAAAGGGTCAAGCCCAGCCTCCCAACTGCAACGCCGAGGCCGTCGACCTGCGCGCCTTCGATCCGAGAGCCTTGGCCAAGGGAACCCTGGCGTTTGAGGACGGGGAAATCGCGGTTACCACCATCAGGAATGGCAGTCCGGCGGTATCGTGAATGTCGATGAAGGAGGCTGCATCGAGGCGGTCGGCCGACGCCCGCCTTGTAAGACGCGAGACCAGCACGAGGGCAATGACCAGCACGGCGTAGACTCCGCCTGGGGCAATGCCGCAAACAATGATCTGGTAAAACGTCGCCACGTTAGTCCCCAAGGTAAGATTTCTGGATATGCTCATCTGCAAGTATCGCGCCGGCTGAGCCGCCGGCCACGATATGCCCGGCCTCGATGACATAGGCGCGGTCGGCGAACTTGAGCGACAGGTCCGCGTTCTGCTCCACGACCAAGAGCGTCAAGCCATCGATGTCGCGGAGTTCCTTGAAGATCGCGAATATTTCGCGCGTGATGACGGGTGCGAGACCCAATGACGGCTCGTCGCATAGCAGCAGTTTTGGCCGCGACATGAGCGCTCGCGCAACCGCGAGCATCTGCTGCTCGCCTCCGCTCAGATTGCCGGCCAGTTGGGAGCGTCGTTCGCGCAATCGCGGAAAGCGATCGTACCACCGCTCCTTGTCCTGTCGGACCTGGCGGGCATCGGAGACGATTGTGGCGCCCAGCGTCAGATTCTCGTCGACCGTGAATTCCGTGAAAGTGCCTCTGCCCTGGGGAATCTGCGCTAAGCCGCGTTGCAGACGCCGTTCCGGCGCCATCTTTTGCAAGTCGCTTCCCCTATAGGCGATTTCGCCGGCCGAGCGGATCGTGCCCGAAAGCGCGCGCAGCAAAGTGGTTTTTCCCGCGCCATTGGCGCCGAGCAGGACGACGAATTCGTTCTGCGCGATTGCGAGCGAGCAGTCAAAAAGCGCCCGTACCTTGCCGTAGGAGGCCGAGAGATTGCGGACGTCGAGCAGTCTCACGTGCTCCTCCCGAGGTAGGCGCCGATGACGGCTTCATTGGTCCTGATTTCTTCGGGGCGTCCTGACGCCAGATTTCGACCCAGGTGGAACACATGGATCCGGTCGCACAGGCTCATGACCAAGCCCATGTGATGCTCGATCAGGAGGATCGAGAGCCTGCGGCTATGCCGGATCGTATTGACGAGGGCGCCGAATTCGGTGACCTCGCCATGGGTCAGTCCGCCGGCCGGCTCATCCAGCAACAGGAGCTTGGGCTCGGCCGCCAGGGCGCGTGCGATCTCCATCCGCTTTTGCAAGGGATAGGGCAGGGAGTCGGCGCGCACGCTCGATAATGCGGCCATTCCCAATTCATCCAGAATTGATTCAGCCTTGCGGCGGACCGTCTTCTCCTCGGCCCACGCACCGAAGGGATTGAGAAGGGCACGCGCGACTTTTCCACCCATCTTGTGGTGTGCGCCGAGCATGACGTTCTCCAGGACGCTCAGCGAGCCGTATACGCCGACATTTTGGAATGTCCGAGCGATCCCGAGACCGATGATGTCGCGCACCGCCGAATTGGAGATTATCCGACCCGACAGCTCTACGGTGCCGCGTTGAAGGCGTGCAAGGCAGGTGATGGCATTCAGGAAGGTGGTCTTGCCCGCGCCATTCGGGCCGATCAAGCCGCAAATCTCGCCATCGCCGACGTCGAGCGAGACATTGTCGAGCGCCTGCACGCCTCCGAAGCTGACCGATACGCCATCCGCCGCGAGCACCGGCAGATAGGCTTTGATATGTTCCTGCACAGCCACGCACTCCTCCCAGGCGTGTCAGCGGAACCGGCGCTTCCGCGTCTGTCCCACTTTAGATACCATATAGTATTTGAAGTCTGAGTCGTATGTCAACCGACTTCGCCGGTGCACCTGCACTAAGGCGAGGCGGGTTCCGGCCAGCTGCCCAGTCGGATTGACAAGGTTAGTGAGATACGCTTTGGTATTTGAAATCTGACCGGTATCCGGAAGGGGCCGGTCATGGAGAACTCAGACCGGGGAGGACGGTGTGACTTCATCCTGCCGCAAGGTGCCGCGAGCGTGTGCCCGCTATCCTGTAGCCAACAACGGTAATGCGACGTGATTGGCGTTGCCCGATCGCCGCAGGAGGCCGTTATGCTGGCGGTCGCCATTTGCGGCCTTTTGTCGTTCGCCTTGAGCGGCCTGATGCGATGGGGGCGCGTCGATCGCCGTTGGTACGATCTCTTGATCCCGCTCGGCTTCTTCCTGTCCTACTGGTTGACCTACAATCGCCTTCCCTCCTTCCCTCCGGTCGGCGCCGTCAACAAGGTGTTCTACCTGGCGGCGGTTGGATCGATCCTGGGCGTGGCGACGGAATGGACAGGCAGCCGCAGGCTCGGACAGTTGCTGTTGGCGGCAATGCCGGTCGCCTCAGCAGCTTACATCGGCGATACGATTGCCGTGGCGCAGCCTCTCGACCTGGTTGTCGCCGCTCTGGCCGGAGCGGCAGCGCTATATGCACTTCATCGGGAAGCTGACTATCCCGATGAGGGATCAGGCCTGCGCCCTGCGATCATGCTCGCGGTTGCCAGCGCGGGCTTTGCTCCCATTGCCTTCATGGGGGCTTCATCATCCAGCCTGCAACTGTCTCTTGGCGTCGCCTTTGGCATCGCCGGCATCGTGGTTGGGCACCTGTCCCGGCCGAATTACCGCTTCGGATGGGCATCCTTGCTCGGCGGAGCGGCGGGCATGATGGCTGTGGCGCAGACCGTCGCGCTGATCACTCGTAAGATCGACCTTCTCGCCCTTGCGGTGCTCCTGCTGCTTTTCCTGGTCCCTTCGGCCTGCCGCGTGATCCTCGATCGTCTCGATCAGAAAACCCCTGCACTCGCCACGTCCGTCTTCGCAGGGTTTTGCCTGGTGCCGGCCGTCGCGGCAGTCGCAGTGATGCTGGCACGGAAGGGGTTCAGCCTTCCGCTGTGAATTCGCTTTTCGTGCATCAACAAAGGAGGATGGAATGAACTACAGACTGAAACTAGCTTTGCTAGCTGCACTCGCAACGGCGCCAATCGGGCCGGCAACCGCACAGCCGATCACGTTCGACATCGATCCGGTTCATTCCGGCATCGTGTTCTTCATCAATCATCTCGGCTTTTCCAACGTCATCGGCGTCGCAAAGGAGTTCTCCGGGGAATTCACCTTCGACAAGGACGCGCCTGAGGCCAGCAAGCTGCAGGCCAAGGTCAAGGTGTCCAGCATCTCCACCAACAATGCCCAGCGCGACAGCGACATCCAGGGCGCCGACTGGTTCAATGCCACCGAGTTTCCGGACATCACCTTCGTCGGCACCAAATTCACCAAGTCGAGCGACAAGCAGGGCACCATCACGGGCGATCTCACCATCGCCGGTGTGACCAAGCCGGTGACGCTCGACGTGACCTTCAACGGCCAGGGCAAGAACCCGTGGGACGGCAGTCTTGAGGCCGGCTTCAGCGCGACTGCCAAGTTGAAGCGCAGCGACTTCGGCATGACGGCCAATCTTCCCCTGATCGGGGACGAGGTCACGCTGCGCATTGAAACGGAGGGGCGCGGCCGCAGCTGACGGCGGCTTCGCGTTCTCCTGAGCGCGCCGGACGTCCTCGCGGATGTCCGGCGGTGCTGACTGATAGGCTGCGCGTGGCAATCGTGCCGCAACATTCGCCCATGTAGCGGCAACGAGAGACCATGGCGCGCCGACGATCGGCGCGCCATGGTCTGGCTCGGCTCTCGGGAGATGGCTGCGCGCTTAAGCGATCGACGAGCGATCGTCGGCTTCGAGGTCTTGCCACGAGCCACGCTCGTAGAGCCACCTGGCCGTATTCTTGATGCCGCCAAACGGAAAGACATGCAGCTGCGCGATTGCCGACTCCGGCTTTGCCCGCAGATGGTGCTCGATCGGGCCGACGAAGCTCTCCGGCGAGTGACTGGTGGCAAGGGCGGCAAGCGAGGCGCTGCGCTTTTTCAAGAAATTCAGCGAATTGCCGACGCCGCACAAGGCGGCGTATTTTAGCAAGGTCGTGATCTTGGCGGGACCGGCCACGCCAAGATGGATCGGTAGGTCCGCCCCGGAAACCGCCAGGCCGTCCGCCCAGGCGATGAACTTGTCCGCGTCGAAGCCAAATTGGGTGACGACACGCATCTTTGCCCCGGTCCGCTCGGCCCAGGCGGCTCTTCATCCGGAGCGCTGCAATCGCCGCCTCGTCGCCAAAGTCGCGACTGCCTTCCGGATGGCCGGCTACACCGATCTCGGTGATGCCGTACTTGTCAACGAAACCAGTCTCGAGCACCTCGAAAGAGGAGGAAAATGAACCGGCTGGGGTAGCCACGTCGCCGCCGATGATGAGCAAGTCGCGGACACCCGCTTCCTCAGCCAAAGCCTTCACCCGCGTTTCCAGCGCTTGGCGCGTGGTCAGTCGGCGAGCGGCCATATGGGGAACCGCGGTGTAGCCAAGGTCCGCGCCGCGACGCGCTGCCTTGACCAGAGTCGGCGTGTCCGCCAGGCCGATATCGGTGATGTAGACCCGGACCCCCGACGGGAAAAGGCCCGGCAGGTCAGGGGAGTCGATCACCTGGCTTGGCGCCATCTCGATCGAGGCGTCGATAGAGGATGGGCGGATAGCAGCTTTTTCCATGCGCGTGGCTCCGTTGTTAGGCGAAGACGACGGTCTTGCGTCCATTGAGCAAGACCCGATCCTGAAGGTGGAAGGCGACCGCGCGGGCCAGCACGCGGCGTTCGATGTCCCGACCCTTGCGAACGAGGTCCTCGGGCGTGTCGGCATGGGTCACATGTTCGACGTCCTGGGCGATGATCGGACCCTCGTCCAAGTCTTCGGTGACGTAGTGCGCCGTTGCTCCGATCATCTTCACGCCGCGCTCATGCGCCTGGTGATAGGGCTTGGCGCCCTTGAACCCCGGCAGGAAAGAATGGTGGATGTTGATGCAGCGGCCGGAGAGATAGGCTGAGAAGTCGTCGGATAGGATCTGCATATAGCGGGCCAGCACGATAAGCTCGGCGCCGCTATCTTCTATCACGCGCTTGATCTTCGCCTCCTGGGCGGCCTTGGTCTCATGGCTGATCGGGAAGTGGTGGAAGGGAATGGCGTCGTCGGAGGCGAGGTTGAGACCTTCTCGCGGATGGTTGGAGACGATGGCGACAACCTGCATGGGCAACTCGCCCAGTCGTTGGCGGTAAAGCAGGTCTACCAGGCAGTGGTCGAATTTCGAGACAAGCAGCAGAATCTTGCGGGGCAGGTTCTGGGGCCGCAATGTCCATTGCAGGCCGAAGCGGTTGACCTCCTCGGAAAAACGCCCGGCGAGATCATCGAGGGGCGAAGGCAAATCGAACGCTACCCTCATGAAGAACCGATCCGTCTCGGAGTCGTCGAATTGCTGGGCCGCGGTGATGTTGGCGCCATGTGCTGCCAAACGGCTCGCCACGCCGGCGACGATGCCCGGCCGGTTCTTGCATTGGAGCGTAAGCAGATAGGACTTTTCCATACCCCGTCTCCGGGTTGACGGCCGAGCTGAAGGGCAAGGCGGTTTCTCGCGTCGCAAGGCGACACCGGCAGGAGGTCCCGCCAGTCTGTTGTCGTCGGGTGCGGTTGCCGTGAGGGGAGGGCGGCCGTGATGCCGCCCTCGGTTCAGGCGTGCGGCTTAGGCGTTCTTGCGATAGCTGGTGCGTGCGTGCGCGTCGATCGGCGCCGGGTGGACGGTGGCGCGGATCTTGAACTGCACGTGGTCTTCAACCTGCACCTTGGAGGATGGCTTGGGCTCACCCCAGACCACCACCAGTTCGGTGCCAGGCTCTGCCACTGCCGCATCCACGACCGCGATCGACATCATCGAACGGTAGTTGGCCGAGTATCCGGTATGAAGCGAACGCCCGGCCAAGCTTCCGTTTGGCGCCTCGACCCGGTCGTAGTGATAGGTCGCGTAGTGGGCGATCGGAAGGTTGATGAACTTCGCTCCGACACCTGGCTGGTACATCGAGGCCCACGCCTTGGCGACGTCGTCGCCGTTCCACTGCAGCGTCACCTTGCGGTTGGCCGTGGTCTGGCCGTCGGCGACCTGGGCCTCGAGGGCCTTGCGGCCGATGAAGTCGTGGTCGAATTTGACGATCTTTCCGTAGCTCACGTCGTAGGGCGAGAAGTAATATTCCTCGATGTTTTCGGAAAAGAAGCTTCCGCCTAGAGACACATTGGCATCGATCTCGTCCGCGCCAAGCCACTTGCGGAAGCCCGCCGTGCTCTTGCCCGAGTACAACGCCGGCAACGGGCGCGGAAGCCATCCGGACTCGAGCGAGTTGGTCAGGTAAGCCCGGCCGCCGACCTGAATCATGTTGTGCTTTTTGCCCGCCTCGAGCAGAGCGGCCCGAACGACCTCATGATCGGCCCAGGGCCCGACGAACTCGAAGCCTGGTTCGCCCGCCATGCCGTGGCGAAGCGCGCGGACCATCTTGCCGGCGATCGTGAAGCGGGTGCCGTGGAAGAACTTCACATCCGGCGGCTCGCCGCCGATGAGTTCCCGGATCACGTTGAACGCGCCAGGTCCCTGGATCTCGTAGCGGTAGCACAGCGGATTTCCCTTGCGGGCATAGGACGGATTGTCCCGCACGAGCTCGACGTCGTAACCGCCGGTCTCGGCATGATACTGAAGCCAGTTGATCGTCGGCGGAATGCCCACCGCCTGGAATTCGTCTTCCTCATAGCGGAACAGGATGTTGTCGCCGATGAGCTGGCCCTCGTCGTTGACCGCTACATACTGCTTCGCGGCGTTGACGGGAAAGTATTCAACGCTGTTGATCGCCGTGTCGCGGATGAGCTTCAGCGCATCCTTGCCGCGGATGTTCAGGTCGGCGAGATGGTGCGACTGGTCATAGAGCACGGCGTTGCTGCGCCAAGCGAGCTGTTCGTCGCGCCAGTTGGTGAATTCCGGCGTCACCGGCGTGCTGACGATCGGCGGGCTCTGCGATTCCCAGAGCATGGTTTGGGCGCTTCCAGCGTCAGCGATCTTCTGTTCGAGATTAGCAGCCATTTTCAATCCTCCTGTGCAGCTCCTTTCCGGCTAAGCCCTTGCAGGACATCTAACAACCCAATAGGTTCGATACAGGTGATCGAAATTTTGCATAGAGAGTAGGCGCCATGCTGTCGGAGGAACTTGCCCAGATCGACCTGAGTGCTTTGCAGGCATTGGTCATGGTCAACGACTGCCGGTCCTTTTCAGAGGCGTCGGAGCGCCTCGGCGTCAACCAGTCGACGATCAGCTATTCGATCAAGCGGCTTCGAAAGGCCTTCAACGACCCGATGTTCGTTCGGCAGGGCAACTCGATCCTGTCGACCGACAAATGCCGTCAACTCGCCCAGGAAGCGCGCGATGTCCTCGAGCGCATGCAGGCGTTGTCCTCTCTTCAAGGTTTTGATCCCGCTACGTCCACGGGCAGCGTGACGATCTCCTGTAACCATCACGAGCGTATGTTCCTGATGCCGGCCTTCGTGCGCCAGGTCCAGCAGCAGGCGCCCCAGATCGCGGTCAACATTTTTGAATCCGCCGTGCACGGCAAGCAGCAGCTCAAGGAAAACATTTGCGATATCGTGCTCGGCCCGGTGGCGATTTTCGGCGATATCTACTACCGGCGTAAACTCTTCACCGACCGCTACGCTTGCATCATGGATTCCAGCCATCCGCTTGCGGCCGGCGAACTGACGATGGATCGCTACCGGCAGACGCGGCATATCGCCGTGACCCACAATGGCCAGTGGGAGGCGTTGTACTTCGCGGCGCTTCGGGCAATCGACGTCAGGATTACGCCGAGCGTGATCGTGCCGAGCCACGACAATCTTGAAGCATTGATCCGGGGCACGGAGCTGGTCGCGACCATTCCCTATCGCCTGGCCCGCCGGCTTTCGGACAAGTTGACGTTAAAACCTTTCCCTCTCGAGGTGCTGATCCAGATCGACATGTATTGGACCGAGCGTTCTCACTATTCGGGCCTGCATGCGTGGACGCGCCAGATCCTCGCCGACGTGGCGGCAACGATCTGAGCGGTCCGAAGCCCAGCCGAGGCTGGTGTGGTCTCTGGGATGGTAACCGCCGCGTCAGACAGTGGCGCCGAGCATGATCACGGAGATCGTCGCCGGCTGGTCGCCTGGATTGCGCCATGCGTGACGAGTGCCCTGCTGGACTACGGTGTCGCCGGCATTTAGCTCGACAGTCCTGCCGTCATCGAGTTCCAGGATCAGTCTGCCCTTGACCACCGTCACGTAGTCGACGGTCGGGGTCTGGTGCATGCCAGGGCTGTCCGGCTCCATCCGCTCGGCAATGCCAGGTGATGCCTCGATGAGTTCGGGACCGGCCATCGCGGGGTTCCATTCCGATGACATGTAGACGCTGTCCGGAGGGAAAGTAATGATCCAGAACGATGATCCGCCTGCCGGCATGACCATGGTGCCGGTTGTCTCCATGGGGTCCTTGTTGTCGATGCTCCCCAGCTCTGGCGCCCCCTCGATTTTCCACTGGGGCGACGATACGAAACCTGGCGTGTGGCGCAGGACCATTTCCCCAGGGGAGGGGCCGTCACTGACGACCACTGACTTACCGGCGTTGTCCCTGCCAGTGACGACGCGCCGAACCTGCATATCAAACCTCCCAGGTAGATGTTCAAAGTCACAGTGCCGAGATGAGGCAAGCGAGCGCCCAAAAAAGCGGGAATTCCGGTCCCATCTGCTGCCAGCGCCATTTGGCGCCGTTGATCTTCACCACTGCGTAGGCTGCTCCGAGCAGCACGACGATCGCGCAACCGGTTGCTGCTTTCGAATAGACGTTGAAAATCATGCCGAGCGCGGCAAGCACCTCGAGGACGATTGTCAGGGCAAGGAATGCCTTGCCAGGCTTCAGACCGGCCTTCTCAAATGTAACCGGCGCCTTATCGAAGTTCCTGACCTTCCCGATCAGATGCGGCAGGAACCAGACTCCACATAGGATCCTCAGGCAGTCCTGAGGCTGCAACTCGAACGGCATTGTACGTCTCCTCCCCAGCAGCGTGACGGCTGCAGTCGTTGTGAGCGGGCCCGGTTTTGGCCGCCAGCCACCCTGCGAAATCGAGCGTAGGCCCGAGGGCAGCAGCGATGGTTGGTACCGGCACCGCAAAATCGGGTCTTGCGTCTCCCAATCCAGATACTGTACGGTATCCACAGTCCAATCGGAATGTCAACTCGATCCGGTTGGCGGTATTTGAGGAGGAACATCGTGACAGTGATGATGCGCGCCGCGCGGCTGCATGCGGTAAACGAACCAATGCGGATCGAGGAGATCGCCAAGCCTCGAGCGTGCGGAACAGATGTCGTGGTCGAGGTCAAAGCCTGCGGTATGGTCCCGAACCTCGCCAACGTGCTGAACAACTGGGAGAACTGGTATCCTCACCAGCCGCTGCCTCCCAAGCCGGCGACGTTTGGCCTTGACCCCGCCGGCATCGTGCACGAAGTGGGCGAGCAGGTCGTTGCCTTGAAGCCCGGAGACCGTGTCTACGTCAATCCGTTGCGTTCGTGCGGTGCCTGCCACGCCTGCGCCAGCGGCAACCAGATGAAGTGCGACTACTTCACCTTCGCCGGATATTTCGGGTTCAATCGCAACAGCCTGGAAATCTACAAGCGCTATCCCGGCGGCGGCTTCGCTCAATTCATACGCGCGCCCCAGAGCGCCATCGTCAAGATACCCGACAATATGACGTTTCCGCAGGCCGCCCGCATGGGCTATCTCGGCACGTCCTATTCGGCGCTCAAGAAGCTGGGCAACCTTGCGGGCAAGTCGCTGATCATCAACGGCGCGACCGGGACGCTGGGTGTCGGCGCCACCATGTTCGCGCTCGCCATGGGGATTTCCACCATCTATGCGGTCGCGCGCGGAAAGCCATTGCTGGAAAAGCTGAAGCGCCTCGCGCCGAACCGGATCGAGATTTTTTCCAGCCTGGACGGCAAGGTCGCGGACTGGGTGCGCTCCAAGCACCACTCTGGCGCGGATCTCATGCTCGACAGCCTTGGCGCGGTGGCCGACGTCAACGCCATGAGGGACGCGATGATGGGCGTCAAACGCGGCGGCACCATCGTCAACATCGGCGGTACGGGCGCCGACATGCTGTTCAACACCAAATGGTGGATGGACAATTCGATGGTGCTCACCGGTTCGGCCTGGCTCAGCACCGCGGAGGGCATCGAGATAGCGGAGCTGGTCCGGTCTGGCGCGGTCGACCTGTCCGTGCTGGAAGCCCGCACCTATCCGCTGGACCAGATCAATGAGGCGATCAACGGCGTAGCCTCGGGCGACGGTGGCTTCACCAACTATGTGCTGGAGCCCTGAGCTGCGGTTGGAGAATGCCATGATAATCGACTGCCACGGTCACTACACCACCGAGCCCCCGGCGCATCATGCCTATCGCAAGGCCCAGGTGGCGTTTGCCGAGGGCCAGCGCGACGCAGGTCCGGTCTATCCCGCCATAAGCGACGAGACGCTTCGCGCGACCGTCGAAGAAAACCAGCTTCGTCTTCAGCAGGAGCGCGGCTCGGACGTGACAATTTTGTCGCCCCGGGCCTCGGGCATGGGTCATCATG
>NZ_RZSV01000075.1:0-24810 GCF_004023205.1 Mesorhizobium sp. M1A.F.Ca.IN.020.03.2.1
GCTCAACATCGCAACGATGAAGCCGTCCTACGCGCTGGTCGACCGCATCACTGGCGACCTGATCGAAAAGCACGAATTGCCGCCGGCGCTGCATCAGCTGTCGATCCGTCACATGGACCGCGACCAGGCGGGCACCGTCTGGTTCGGCTGCCAATATCGCGGGCCGGCGATCGACCGGCCGGCGCTGGTCGGCCGCGCCGCGCGCGGCAAGGAGCTCCAGCTTTTGGAAATGCCGCAGGACGTGCTGTCGGGCTTCCGCAACTATATCGGCTCGGTTGCCGCCAATCCCGATGCCGGCACCGTCGCCGTGACCTCGCCGGAGGGTAATTCGCTGGCCGTCATCGATGCCGCCAGCGGACGTGTTGTCGCAACGAAGTCGCTGGTCGAAGTTTGCGGTCTCGCGCCGGACGGCGCCGACTTCATGGCAACGACCGGCGCTGGCGAGATCGTCGGCGGTGCGGGCGGGTCGCGCGCCGAACCTGACTATGTCTCGGACAACCACATGCTGCGCATCGCGGCTGCGGGCTGATCGCTGTCAAGGCCAGCTTCCTGATGTCGCGCTAAAGCCAAGCCGCATAACATTTATGCGGCGTGGCCCTTGCGGCGGCGGGCCATGCCGGGCACAGGGAATGTGTTTTGATCCAGTTGGTTAACCGGCCCTATGAAGCTGCTCGCCATCGACTGCGCCGCCAATCTCTGCGCCGCCTGCGTACACGACGCTGACGCTGGCATCGAGCTTGGCCGCCAGGTGCTCGACCTCGGCAAAGGGCATGCCGAGCATCTGATGGCCGTCATCGAGGCGGCATTGAAGGCCAGCGGGATCGGCTATCAAGGCTTGGACGCTGTAGCCGTCTCGATCGGCCCCGGTTCCTTCACCGGCCTGCGCGTCGGCGTCTCGACCGCGCGCGGCTTGGCCCTGGCGCTGAAAATCCCGGCTATCGGCGTGACGACGCTGGAAGCGTTGGCGGCGGAAGCCGCGAATGCCTTTCCCGGCCGTGCCGTGCTGGCGGCGCTCGACGCCGGCCGCGAGGAACTCCATGCGGCGCTTTTCGATGAAGCGTTAGTTCTGACTTACGGACCAACGGTGGCCACGCTTTCCCAAGCGACCGGAATGGCAGTCGATGCGAAAGCGGTCCTCACCGGCACCGCCGCGCCGCTGATCGCGGCGAGCGGACATGGTTTCGACACCGGGCCGGCCATTGCCACAGCCGACATAGCGACCTATGCCCGACTGGCCGCCGCGAAAGGGCCAGGCGCAAAGCCGAAGCCGCTCTATCTGCGTGGCGCCGACGCCAAGCCGCAGGCCGGTTTCATTCTGCCAAGGCGGAGCCATGAATCCGGGAAGCCGGGTTCTGGAGAAGATCATGCACCAAAGGGAAAAAAATCCTGATGCGCATCCCTTTCTTTCAGCCGCGCCGCAGGGATTATGCGCTGGAGCCGCTGACGGTGGCCGACAGCGCCGCCGTTGCGGTGCTGCATCGCGAGGATTTCGTTCGCCCCTGGACCGATGGCGAGTTCGCGGCACTGCTCGAACAGGACACCGTGTTCGGTTACGCCGCGCGCGAGACCGGGCAGGGTGCGAAGCCGCCGGTCGGTTTCGTGCTGGCGCGGCTCGCGGCAGGCGAGGGCGAGATCCTTACGGTCGCGGTGGCTCGCGCCCATCGGTGCCAGGGGCTTGGCTGGCAATTGATCGATGCGGTGCTGCGCGAATTGCATGCGCAGCGCGCCGAGGCGCTGTTCCTCGAGGTCGACGAGACCAATACGCCGGCCATCGCGCTCTATCGCCGGCTGGGCTTCCGTCAGGTCGGCCAGCGTCCGAACTACTACCGGTCGACCGAGCACGGCCCGACCGGCGCGCTTGTCATGCGCCGCGATCTTCGCTAGCCAGACCGTGGGATAGGGCCGGAGCGAATGATCAAGAAATTGCGGATTTTCGTGGCGTTCGGCCTCGTCGCCGCCGGCACGCTGGTGCTGGCGCCGCTGCAGCTCCTGTCGATGAAGACGAGGCTTTGGCCGGAGACGGTCGTCCTCAAAATCTGGCACAGCATGATCCTCAAGGCGCTGGGCATGCGCGTGCACGTCAAAGGCGCGCTCTCGAAGCAGCGCCCCTTGCTCATCGCGGCCAACCACATCTCCTGGACCGACATCATGGTGCTCGGCTCCTTTGTCGATGTGAAGTTCATCGCCAGGGCCGACATGGAAGGCTGGCCGATGATCGGCATGCTGTCCAAGCTGCAGCGCACCGTCTTCATCGAGCGCGAGCGCAGGCGCACCTCCGGCGACCAGGCGAGCGAGATCGCCAGACGCATGGCCAAGGGCGATGCCATGGTGCTGTTCGCCGAGGGTTCGACCGGCGACGGCAATCTGGTGCTGCCGTTCAAGAGCACCTTGTTCGGCGCTGCCTCGATGGCGATTTCGGAAGGGGCGGCGGACCAGGTCTTCATCCAGCCGGTGGCGATCGCTTATACGCGCCTGCATGGCGTGCCGATGGGCCGCCGTCACCGGCCGATCGCCGCCTGGATCGGCGACCAGGATCTGATGCCGCATTTGAAGGGCTTGCTTGCCGAGGGCTCGCTCGATGCCGAAGTGCATTTCGGTGATCCGGTGCCCTTCTCCAAGGGTTCTAACCGCAAGGAAACGGCAAGATTGATGGAAGCGAGAGTGCGCGAGATGATGCAAGCTGCGCTCGCCGAGCCGCGTCCCAGTCGTCAGCGCATAGCTTGAAAAACGGACGCGCGGCGCCGTAGCCTGCCGGAATCGGCTGTTTTTTGTCGCGGAAAGGCGCTAGAAGCCGCCCGATGGAATTGAACACGATTGAAAGTCACGACATCGGCACCGCGCCTGAGCGCGAGCCGGTGCATGCCGGGGCGGCGAAAAAGGTCTTCGTCAAGACTTATGGCTGCCAGATGAATGTCTATGATTCCCAGCGTATGACCGATGCGCTGGCAGCCGACGGCTATGTCGCCACCGACGCCGTCGAAGACGCCGATCTGGTGCTGCTCAACACCTGCCACATCCGCGAGAAGGCAGCCGAAAAAGTCTATTCGGAGCTTGGCCGCATCCGCGACATGAAGGCCGAGCGCGCCGAGGCCGGCCGTGAGCTGCTGATCGGCGTCGCCGGCTGCGTGGCGCAGGCCGAAGGGGCGGAAATCATACGCCGTGCGCCGGCCGTCGATCTCGTCATCGGCCCTCAGACCTATCACCGGCTGCCCGACGTGCTGGCGAGGGTACGCGGCGGCGAGAAGATCGTCGAGACCGACTACGCCATTGAGGACAAATTCGAGCATCTGCCGCAGCCGAAGCGCGCCGAACTGGCAAAGCGCGGCGTCACCGCTTTCCTTACCGTTCAGGAGGGCTGCGACAAGTTCTGCACCTTCTGCGTCGTGCCCTATACGCGCGGCTCCGAAGTCTCGCGGCCGGTGGCCCAGATCGTCGCCGAGGCCGAGCGCCTCGCCGAGGCTGGCGTGCGCGAGGTGACGCTGCTCGGTCAGAACGTCAACGCCTGGCACGGCGAGGGCGAAAACAGCGAGGAATGGGGCCTCGGCCGCCTGCTCTTCCGCCTGGCGAAAATTCCCGGCCTGGCGCGGCTGCGCTACACCACCAGCCATCCGCGCGACATGGATGATGAATTGATCGCCGCGCACCGTGACCTGCCGGCCTTGATGCCCTATCTGCATTTACCAGTGCAGTCTGGCTCCGACCGGATACTGAAGGCGATGAACCGCAGGCATACGGCACGCGATTATCTGGCCCTCATCGATCGCATCCGCGCCGCCCGCGGCGATATCGCCATGTCCGGCGACTTCATCGTCGGCTTCCCCGGCGAGACGGAAGCGGATTTCGAGGCAACGCTCGAACTGGTGCGCGAGGTGAATTACGCTTCGGCCTTCACGTTCAAATATTCGCCGCGTCCCGGCACGCCGGGCGCCGAGATGGACGGCCATGTGTCGGAAGCCGTGAAGGACGAGCGGCTGCAGCGCCTGCAGGCGCTGGTCAACGAGCAGCAGAAGGCATTCATCGCCAGCCTGGTCGGCAGCACCGTCAGCACGCTGATCGAGAAGCCCGGCCGCCATGCCGGTCAGATCGTCGGCCGCTCGCCCTGGCTGCAGCCTGTTATTGTTGACGACAAGGCCGGCGGAATCGGTGACATTATCGACGTACGAATCACGAAGACAGGTCCCAACAGCCTGTTCGCCGAGTTGGCCTGATGCATGTCGCCCAAAAAGTGCTCGGGTCAACGACATGCATAGCCACAAGCCTCGGCAGATGAGGAGAGACGGTTGAGCGCTGCTGAACTGAAGAATCCGCCCCAGAACCAGGCATCCGGGGCCTCCGACATGGCGCACATCGTACTGACCTTCGACAACAACAAGCTTGCCAGCGCCCTATACGGCCAGTTCGACGAGAATCTGGCCCGTCTCGAGCAGAAGCTCGGCGTTGACATCCGTTCGCGGGGTAACCAGCTTGCGATCAAGGGCACGGCTTCGGCCGCCGAGCAGGCGCGCCGCGCGCTCGACACGCTCTACGGCATTCTGCAGAAGGGTGTCGATATCGGCCAGTCCGACGTCGACGGCGCCGTGCGCATGGCGATCGCCGCCGACGACCAGCTGACGCTGCCCACCATGGAGCGCAAGGGCAAGGTTTCGGCCGCCCAGATCGCCACGCGCAAGCGCACGATCTATGCCCGTTCGCTCAACCAGGACGCCTATATGCGCGCGCTGGAGCGCTCCGAAATGGTCTTCGGCATCGGCCCGGCCGGCACCGGCAAGACCTATCTGGCGGTGGCCCATGCGGCGATGCTGCTCGAGCGCGGCATGGTCGAGCGCATCGTGCTGTCGCGCCCGGCGGTCGAGGCCGGCGAGCGGCTCGGCTTCCTGCCCGGCGACATGAAGGAGAAGGTCGACCCCTATCTGCGGCCGCTCTACGACGCGCTCTACGACATGATGCCGGCCGACAAGGTCGAGCGGGCGATCGCCGCCGAGGTCATCGAGATCGCACCGTTAGCCTTCATGCGCGGCCGCACGCTGGCGCATGCCGCGGTGATCCTCGACGAGGCGCAGAACACCACGCCGATGCAGATGAAGATGTTCCTCACCCGTCTCGGCGAGAACTCGCGCATGATCGTCACCGGCGATCCGACCCAGATCGACCTGCCGCCCAACACCAAGTCGGGCCTGGTCGAGGCGCTGCGCATCCTCGACGGCGTGCCGGGCATAGTCACGGTCCGCTTCAACGAGGGCGATGTCGTGCGCCATCCGCTGGTTGCCGAGATCGTCAAGGCCTATGACCGGGACGGCAAGTTCGCCAGGGGCCTCGGCGCCGAGAGCTGATCCAAGCCCCATGGCTGAAAATCCGGGATCCAGCGGCAAGACGCCGGTCGACATCGATATTTTCGTCGAGGCCGGCGACTGGCCTCCTGAGGCCGAGCTGGCGCACCTGGTCGATCATGCCGTCGCTGCCGCCTTTGCCGAAACCGGTGCGAGCGGCGCATCGGAGCTCAGCGTCGTTTTTTCCGACGACGCCCATATCCGCACTCTCAACGCCGAATGGCGCGGCAAGGACAAGCCGACCAACGTACTGTCTTTCCCGGCTTTTTCCGTCCCGAAGGGCGCCGAGTTGCCGCCGATGCTGGGCGACATCGTGCTTGCTTCCGAGACGGTTGCGCGTGAGGCCGCACTGGAAGACAAGCCGCTGGCGAACCATATCACCCATCTCGTCATCCATGGCCTGCTGCATCTTCTGGGCCATGATCACGAGACCGACGCCGAGGCCGAGGAGATGGAAGCGATCGAGCGCGCGGCGCTTGCGAGGCTTGCCATTCCCGATCCCTACGCGTAACAAAAAAGACCAATTGACCTGATGGCGATGAACGACAAACCAGAAACTGCCGCCCGTCCGGACGCCGGCAGTGCGGCCAAGCCTTCCGAAAAATCGGAAGAGGGCTCCAGTCCGAGTATTCCGACCGGCAGCGTGGCCGCCGAGCCTCCGCATGCCGGTCCTTCTCTCTTCGATCGCGTGCTAGGCCTGTTCAGGCACCGCAACGGCACCAACCTGCGCGAGGAGATCGCCGACGCGCTGGCCGAGACGGCCACCGATGCCGAATCCTTCTCGCCCGGCGAACGTGCGATGCTCAACAACATCCTGCGGCTGCGCGAAGTGCGCGTCGAGGACGTCATGGTGCCGCGTGCCGATATCGAGGCGGTCGAGATCACCACCTCGCTTGGCGATCTGCTTGGCCTCTTCGAACAGTCCGGTCATTCCCGCATGCCGGTCTATTCCGAAACGCTCGACGATCCGCGCGGCATGGTCCACATACGCGACGTTCTCGCCCACATCACCAAGGTCGCCCGCGTCAAGAAGGGCCGGGCGAACAGGAAGGCCCAGGCGCCGACCATCCTCGATCTGGCCCAGGTCGATCTCGCCCGCACCATCGGCGATCTCGACCTGATCCGTCCGGTGCTGTTCGTGCCGCCATCGATGCTTGCTTCCGACCTGATGGGGCGCATGCAGACGACGCGGACCCAGATGGCGCTGGTCATCGACGAATATGGCGGCACCGACGGCCTCGCCTCGCTCGAGGACATCGTCGAGATGGTGGTCGGCGACATCGAGGACGAGCACGACGACGACGAGCCGATGATCACCCGGATCGGAGAGGGCGTGTTCGTGGTCGACGGCAAGGCCGAGATCGACGACGTCGCCAAGATGATCGGCGAGGATTTCGCCGCGGGCGAGCACGGTGAATATGTCGACACCATCGGCGGCATGATCTTCAACACGCTCGGCCGGGTTCCGGCCCGTGGCGAAGTGGTGCAGGCCATACCGGGCTTCGAATTCCACGTGCTCGACGCCGATCCGCGCCGCGTCAAGCGGGTGCGCATCGTGCAGAGCCCGAAGGGCGAACGGCAGCGCCGCCGCGCGGCGCGCACGGAGCAGGCCTGATATTCGCTCATGCCGATCGACGACCCGTTCAAGCACGCTGTCCTCGGCTCCGGCGTCTTCTATCAATATCCCCGCGCGGCTTTGGCCTGGCTTCAGGCGGCGTTCGGCTTCGAGCCGAGCATGCTGGCGAGCGACAGCGACGGGCGACTTGTTCATGCCGAAATGCGGTTCGGCGACGGCTATATCATCGTCGATGGCGAATGGGCCGCGCATATTGCCAGCCCCGCCTCTGTCGGCGGCAAGAACACGCAGTCGGTTTATATCCGATTGAGGGAAGACCTCGGCGCCCATTGCGAGAAAGCGCGCGCCGCGGGGGCAGAAATCGTTGAGGAGCCCATCGATCGTTTCTACGGCGAACGGCAATATCGAGCCCGCGATCCAGAAGGCCATGTCTGGACCTTCACACAGACCGTGCGCATTGTGCCCAAAGAGGAGGCCGAGCGACTGAGCGGCCTCAGCATTGAAGGGTGGCACCGTTAGCGCGACCGTGAATTTGTTGCGCTTACTCGTGTTTGGAGCATCCGGCTCGGCCTGTTAAATCTCTGGCTGCCTGATTCGCGCGACTTGGAAAGTTGAATGCAGCGCTTTGCCGGCCGGATAATTCTGCTGTGGGGGTGGCGGCGGTCGCTGGTAGCGTTTGTCGCGGGAGCGCTCGCGGTTCTCGCCCAGGCGCCTTACGATTTCTTCGCCGTCTGTTTCGTCTCGTTTCCGGTGCTTGTCTGGCTGCTCGACGGCGCCACCGGTGAAGCCTCCGACGGCTGGCTGCGTCGCCTTCGCCCGGCTTTCGCCATCGGGTGGTGGTTCGGCTTCGGCTATTTCCTCGCCGGCCTCTGGTGGATCGGCCAGGCCCTTCTTGTCGAGGCCGACAGCTTCGCCTGGGCGCTGCCCTTCGCCGTCGTCGGCATCCCCTTTGGGCTCGCCTTCTTCTATGGTTTTGCGACGCTCGTGGCGCGGCTTTGCTGGAGCAGTGATATCGGCCGCATCGCCGCACTTGCCTTCGGCTTCGGCCTTGCGGAATGGCTGCGCGATTTCCTGTTCACCGGCTTTCCCTGGAATGCCGTCGGCTATGCCGCAATGCCGGTGCCCCTCCTGATGCAAAGCGTGTCGGTGACGGGCATGATCGGCATGAACGCGCTCGCCGTTTTTGTCTTTTCCCTGCCGGCGCGCCGCGACAAGCGCCGGCATCTCAGGCTGGGCTTGGCCTTGTTCGTCGCTCTCGTTGCCGCTCACGTCGGCTTCGGGTATTTCAGGCTTGCCGTCCCAGCCCCGCCGGCCACCCGCTCGATCGACGTGCGCATCGTTCAGCCCGCCGTCGACCTCACCGAGAAATGGGATGCCTCGGTGCGCGACCGCATCTTCGCCACGCTGATGGGGATTTCGGCGAAGGCACCGGAGCAAGGCCATGCCAAGCCGCAACTGATCCTGTGGCCGGAAACGTCCGTGCCGTTCCTGTTCACGGAGCGTCCGGACGCGCTGACGGCCTTGGGGGATATGCTGGGCGACGGCCAGATGCTGATTGCCGGCGTGGTGCGCGAGGAGGGTGGCGCAGGCAATGCCGGCAGCCGTTATTACAACTCCGTGGTGGCGATCAACGACAAGGGCGAGATCGTCGATGCTGTCGACAAGGTGCATCTGGTGCCGTTCGGCGAATATCTGCCTTTTGCCGGCCTGTTCGAGCGTTTCGGCATAGGTCAGCTCGTTGCCGGACCGATGAATTTCGCCGCCGGCAATGAACGCCATCCGATCGCGGTGCCGAACGGCCTGCGCGCCGTTCCGTTCATCTGTTACGAGGTCATCTTTCCTGACCTCGTTGCCATCGATGCAGCGTCATCCGAGCTTATTGTGAACGTCACCAACGACGCCTGGTTTGGCGACACGCCAGGCCCCTACCAGCACTTCAGGCAGGCGCAGATTCGTGCGGTGGAGAATGGAGTGCCTTTGTTGCGTGCGGCCAACAACGGCATCTCCGCCGTTGTCGATTCGCGTGGGCGCATCGTCGATGCCCTGGCGGTCGATGCGCGCGGCGCCATCGACGCCCATGTGCCGGTTTCCGGGCGCGCCCTGCTAACCGCCGATCAGCGGCGAATTAACGGATTGCTGATCATGTTGCTGTTTGCCCTCGCGGCCCTCACATTGAATGTAAGGCAGCGGCTACGGGTGAATTGACAGTCGGCACATTAGAAACTCATACTGTAACGCCTAAAATTTTCTCGAAGTCGGTTGGAGGGGTCTGTTGGGGCAGGTGGCTCCGGTTTCGTTTGGGCGGCAAAAATAGAAAAAGCCGGAAAAATTCGGCGAGGAAAAAATGACAGAAGAGAACAAGAAGAAGCCGAATCCGATCGACATTCATGTCGGCAGTCGTATTCGGCTGCGTCGCAATATGCTTGGAATGAGCCAGGAAAAGCTGGGTGAAAATCTCGGCATCACGTTTCAGCAGATACAGAAGTACGAAAAGGGGACCAACAGGGTCGGCGCCAGCCGCCTGCAGGCAATCGCCTCCATCCTGAGCGTCCCTGTCGCCTTCTTCTTCGAGGACGCCCCCGGGCAGGAGGCCGTCGCCGGCAATCGGGGATTTGCCGAGGATGCCTCGATGACTTTCGCGATCGAATTCTGCGGCAGCCCGGAAGGGCTTCAGCTCAATCGTGCCTTCGTCAAGATTCCCGACGTCAAGGTGCGGCGCCGGATTATCGATCTTGTGAAGTCCCTTTCGCCGGACGACGCCGAGTGAATCCAGGCTCATGTCGCCGGCGGTGCCCTGCCGCCGGTGGCACAAGTTGATTGTGCCGATAGTCATGCCAGATCTGTCGCGCCGCTTGACGAGCGGCGCCCGGCACCGCTAACACGTGGCGCGCCAAAATCGGCAGCCTTGCCGATCCTTTTCAAGAGGGGACACCCGTGACGCGGCAGAACTATCTCTTCACCTCGGAATCCGTCTCCGAAGGCCATCCCGACAAAGTCTGTGACCGTATCTCCGACGAGATCGTCGATCTCGTCTATCGCGAGGCCAGGAAGACGGGCATGGACCCGTGGAAGGTGCGCGTTGCCTGCGAGACGCTGGCCACCACCAACCGCGTCGTCATCGCCGGCGAGGTCAGGGTTCCCGAGACGCTGCTGAAGAAGGACAAGGCAGGCAACATCCTCAAGGATGCGGCGGGCCACCCGGTCGTCAATCCGACCAAGTTCAAATCGGTCGCCCGCAAGGCCATCCGTGAGATCGGCTACGAGCAAGCCGGCTTCCATTGGAGGACGGCCAAGATCGAGGTGCTGCTGCACGGCCAGTCGCCGGACATTGGCCAGGGCGTCGACAATGCCGCCGACCGCCAGGGCGAGGAAGGCGCGGGCGACCAGGGCATCATGTTCGGCTATGCTTGCCGCGAGACGCCGGACCTGATGCCGGCGCCGATCTACTACAGCCACAAGATCCTCGAATTGCTTGCCGCCGCGCGCCACGAAGGCAACGGCGAGGCCGCCAAGCTCGGCCCGGACGCCAAGAGCCAGGTCACCGTGCGCTATGCCAACGGCAAGGCGGCGGAAGTGACGCAGATCGTGCTTTCCACCCAGCACCTCGACTCGAGCTGGGATTCGAAGAAGGTCCGCAATGTCGTCGAGCCTTACGTCCGCGAGGCGCTTGGCGAACTCAAGGTCGCCGACGACTGCAACTGGTACATCAACCCGACCGGCAAGTTCGTGATCGGCGGGCCCGACGGCGATGCCGGCCTCACCGGCCGCAAGATCATCGTCGATACCTATGGCGGTGCGGCGCCCCATGGCGGCGGCGCCTTCTCCGGCAAGGATACCACCAAGGTCGACCGTTCGGCTGCTTATGCGGCGCGCTATCTCGCCAAGAACGTGGTAGCGGCCAAGCTCGCCGACCGCTGCACCATCCAGCTTTCCTACGCCATCGGCGTCGCCCAGCCCCTGTCGGTCTATGTTGACCTGCACGGCACCGGCAGGGTCGACGAGGCCAGGCTCGAGGAGGCGCTGCGCAAGGTGATGGACCTCTCGCCTTCCGGCATCCGCCGTCATCTCGACCTCAACAAGCCGATCTACGCGAAAACCTCGTCCTATGGCCATTTCGGCCGCAAGGCCGGCCGGGACGGTTCCTTCTCCTGGGAGAAGACGGACCTTGCCAAGGCGCTCAAGGACGCGGTTGCCGATGCGATTGCCGCCTGACGGCGTCGCCAGACCTGTTCATGGAGCCAACCGACAGGCCAAGCCGCGCGACCGAAGGATTTTTCGGCCGCCGGCACGGCAAGACCATTCGTCCGCAGCAGGCCGAGGCGCTTGAACGTGGCTTGCGCGCCTATCGCCTCGACCTGACGGCGGAGGCACCCGCGGACCTTGGAACGCTGTTCAAGGCGCAGGTTTCAGCCTGTCGGCTCGAGATCGGCTTCGGCGGCGGCGAACATCTTCTGCATCGCGCGACGGAGGCTCCGGCGACCGGTTTCATCGGCGTCGAGCCCTTCGTCAACGGCATGGCCAAGATGATGACGGCGCTCGACAAGCGCCCGCTCGCCAATCTGAGAGTCTATGACGACGACGCCACGCGTCTGCTCGACTGGCTGCCGCCAGCCTCGCTCGACGGCATCGACCTGCTCTATCCCGATCCGTGGCCGAAGAAGAAGCACTGGAAGCGGCGCTTTGTCAGCCCCGCCAATCTCGACCGGTTGGCCCGGGTGCTGAAGCCGGGCGGGAGATTCCGCTTCGCCTCCGATATCGACAGCTATGTGAACTGGACGCTGCTCGCCTGCCGCGCCAATGGCGGTTTCGCCTGGCAGGCAAACGAGGCTGCCGACTGGCACACGCCCTATGAGGGCTGGCCCGGCACCCGCTACGAGGCAAAGGCCCTTCGCGCGGGAAGGCGGCCCGCCTATCTGACCTTTATCCGGAAGTAGGCCGGACGAGCACTAACTTCCCAGGGACCGGTAACCAGCCGCTCAGCAGCGGGGGGGACCGCTTGCCAAAGCGGTCTTCCGGTCGCAGAGAACCCGGCTTGCGGCCGGCCTGGGATGATTCATGTATTGCAGTTCGAGCTACATGCTGCCATATTATTCGCGCTACATGCTGCCATATTAACGGCAGGGAGATTAACTATGGCCGCCACGCTGGAACGTAAGGAATACCCAATCTCGATGCGCCTGCCGGAGGCGGACGTGGCGATCATTGATCGTGCCGCCGCTCTCCGCGGCCGGTCCCGCACGGATTTCGTGCGCGATGCTGCCGTGCGCGCGGCCGAAGATGTGTTGATGGACAGCCGCCTTATCCGCATGAGCCCGGAAGGCTTCGCGGAGTTTATCGAGGTTCTGTCAGCCCCGGTCGCTCCGGTTCCCGACATGGTGGAATTGGCAAAGCGGCCCGCGCCCTGGGAAGCCGGTTACGCAGCAAAGCGCTAGGCCGTGGCCTTATCGGCTCCCGAACCGCTTGGCGCAGCTCACGACGTTTCCGGGTTTTCCTGCGGGAAACCTACACTTGATCACTGGCTGAAAACGCGCGCGCTCTCCAATCAGGAGAAAGGCTTCACGGCCGTTCTCGTTGTCCACGAGGCCGGCCGAGTGGTCGGATATTATGCCTTGGCGCCGACGGCTGTGGTGCCGTCGATCTTGCCCCGGTCGATTCGCACAGGGCAACCGCCCGATCCGGTGCCCTGTCTTCTCCTTGGCCAGCTTGCGACCGATACAGAATGGGCTGGGCGCGGTGTCGGCACTGGCTTGCTGAAGCACGCGCTCCAGCGCTGCGTTCAGGCTGCAGATCTGATTGGAGGACGTGCGCTCATGGTCAATGCAATCGACGGGGAGGCGGCGCAATTCTGGCAAAGACGGGGATTTCTGCCGACGAAGGACGATCCGCTTGTCTTGTTCCGTTCGATTGCTGCAATCGCTGCGTCGCTCGTAGAAGCCCAGAAGTAGGGGCGAGGGCTGCCTCTCGAAGAAGCCGCGACCGCCAACGAATTCTGCGCCTCGAGGCTTAAGCTCGAACTCAGCTATTGTCCGTTTCTTCCGTGGGCGGCCTAAAAGCGGCCGAGCTTGTCGAAAGCGGCCGGGTCGATGCCGAGTTTCTTCAGGTCGCTGCGGCGCGGCTTGCGGTTCGCCTCGACGGCCCGCGATGCGGCAGCCGCGCTGCCGAACGTGCCAAGAAAATCGCCAATCACAAAAAACAATCCACGGTCCATGACAAATACCTTCGCGCGCCAGTGCGCCCGACCTTTCTTTCTGCACCGCAACATAGATGGTTGTCGGCAGGCGAAGGTTACAGAGGCGCCGGCGCATGGCTGCCATGCTCGGCACGCAACGCTGCTACCGTCGGGGCTTCCGATGCATCGTCAGGCTTGAAACGCCGGGCGGGATCGTTTATATCAGCCTCAAATTCTTGGTCGGTATGACGAAGAGTGGGTCCACCCGGTCCCGCTCTTTTTTGTTACCTGCCGGCCGGAGCGACAAGGCGACAGGAAACTTATGACCGCAGCGGCAAGCGAGACCGACGACCGCATCATCCGCGAAAGCGGTATCGATGCGCGCATTGCGCTGATCATACAGCCGGTGCTGAAGGCCATCGGCTTCCGCCTCGTGCGGGTTCAACTGACCGGCCAGAACGGGCTGACGCTGCAAATCATGGCTGAGCGCGACGACGGCACCATGACCGTCGAGGATTGCGAAGAGGTCAGCCGCGCGGTTTCGCCCGCGCTCGATGTCGAAGATCCGATCGAAAAGGCGTATCATCTCGAAGTCTCGTCGCCGGGCATCGACCGGCCGCTGGTGCGCAAATCGGATTTCACCACCTGGACCGGCCATCTGGTCAAGATGGAGACGTCGGTCCTCATTGGCGACCGCAAGCGCTTCAAAGGCAAGATCGCCGAGGCGGACTCCGACGGCATCTTGCTGGAGCGCGACAAGGCGGCCTATGGCGAAGAGCCGACGGTGCGCGTGCCCTATGACGCGATTGCCGAGGCGCGTCTGGTGCTGACCGACGATCTTATTCGCGAGGCCCTGTCGAAGGACAACAGGGCCCGCAAGGAAGCAAAAAAACGCCGAGGCGAAGCGGAAGAAGATGCAGTCGCCGGCGAAGAAAGCGAAACCGAACAGGAAAGTTGATCGAGCTTCAGGGCCGATGCCCGGAGCGAAGTCGGGAGAAAGACAATGGTTGTAAGCGCCAACAGGCTCGAACTGCTGCAGATCGCCGATGCGGTCGCGCGTGAAAAGTCGATCGATAAGCAGATCGTCATCGCCGCGATGGCCGATGCGATCCAGAAGGCGGCGCGTTCGCGTTATGGGCAGGAAACCAATATCCGTGCCGACATCAATCCCAATACGGGCGAGATGAAGCTGCAGCGGCTGATGGAAGTGGTCGAGAAGGTCGAGGATTACGCGACGCAGATCGCCCTTTCCACGGCGCGCGAGCGCAATCCCGACGCCCAGCTCGGCGACTTCATCGCCGAACAGCTGCCGCCGATGGATTTCGGCCGCATCGCCGCGCAGTCGGCCAAGCAGGTCATCGTCCAGAAGGTGCGCGAGGCCGAGCGCGATCGTCAGTATGACGAGTACAAGGACCGCATCGGCGAGATCGTCAACGGCACCGTCAAACGCGTCGAATATGGCAACGTCATCGTCGACCTCGGCCGCGGCGAGGCGATCATCCGGCGCGACGAGCTGATCCCGCGCGAGAACTACAAATATGGCGACCGCGTCCGCGCCTATGTCTACGACGTGCGCCGCGAGCAGCGTGGCCCGCAAATCTTCCTGTCGCGCACGCATCCGCAGTTCATGGCCAAGCTCTTCACCATGGAAGTGCCGGAGATCTACGACGGCATCATCGAGATCAAGTCGGTCGCCCGCGATCCGGGCTCGCGCGCCAAGATCGCCGTCATCTCGCGGGATTCCTCCATCGATCCGGTCGGCGCCTGCGTCGGCATGCGCGGCAGCCGCGTCCAGGCGGTGGTCGGCGAATTGCAGGGCGAGAAGATCGATATCATTCCGTGGTCGCCTTCGGCCGCTTCCTTCATCGTCAATGCGCTGCAGCCGGCCGAAGTCGCCAAGGTGGTGCTCGACGAGGATGCGGAGCGCATCGAGGTGGTCGTGCCGGACGACCAGCTGTCGCTGGCCATCGGCCGCCGCGGCCAGAACGTGCGTCTTGCCTCGCAGCTCACCGGCTGGGACATCGACATCCTGACCGAGCAGGAAGAGAGCGAGCGCCGCCAGAAGGAATTCGTCGAGCGTTCGGCCCTCTTCATGGAAGCCCTCGATGTCGACGAGATGGTCGGCCAGGTGCTTGCCTCGGAAGGCTTCACCAGCGTCGAGGAAGTCGCCTATGTCGATTCTGGCGAAATCTCCTCGATCGACGGCTTCGACGAGGACACCGCTTCGGAAATCCAGTCGCGCGCCCGCGAATATCTGGAGAAGATCGAGGCCGAGCACGACGAGAAGCGCAAGGCGCTCGGCGTCGAGGACGAGCTGCGCGAGATCCCCGGCATCACCACGGCCATGATGGTGACCCTCGGCGAGGACGGCGTGAAGACGATCGAGGACTTCGCCGGCTATGCCGCCGACGACCTGATCGGCTGGAAGGAACGCAAGGACGGCGAGACCAAGGTCTATCCCGGTGTGCTCGCCGATCACGGCGTCTCGCGCGCCGATGCGGAGCAGATGGTGCTGACCGCTCGCAAGAAGGCCGGCTGGATTTCCGAGGAAGAACTGGCCGCTGAGGAAGCGCCCGGTGAAACCGTCGGTGCGTGAGGTGACCACCAATCGCAAAACCCGTGGACGACATGAACGATCGCACTTGCATCGTCACGCGCAGGCAGGCCGAAGCGGATGAACTGATCCGCTTCGTCGTCGGCCCGGATTCGGCCGTCGTTCCGGACATCAAGCGAAATCTGCCCGGCCGCGGTTGCTGGGTCACCGCCGATCGCCTACATATCGACAAGGCAGCGGCGAAGAACCTGTTTGCCCGCGCTTTCAAGGCGCAGGTCACCGTTCCAGCCGAACTCGGCGACATGGTCGACGGGCTGCTTTCCAGATCCGCCCTGGGCATGTTGGGTCTTGCTCGCAAGGCCGGAGCGGTCGTACTGGGCGCCGCCAAGGTAGAGGCTGCCGTGCGCGACGGGCAGGCGCTCTTCGTGCTGCACGCGAGGGAAGCCTCGGACGACGGCGTGCGCAAGATCAGTCAGGCGCGGCGGGCAACCGTTCATCTCGGCGGCCCCGCTACACCGGCCTACAAACTTTTCCCCGAAGCCGAGTTGAGCTTGGCATTGGGGGGTACAAATGTGATACATGCTGCCGTCCTCGCGCAGGATGCGGGTAAGGCGGTTGAGAAGCGCATGGTTGCGCTCGACCGTTATCGGGGCGGAACCCCGGACGATTTGGCAATGCTTGCGGCCGTTGCTGACGATGATGATGCCGCAGAGGATATGGAATGAGCGATACGAAATCGGGCGACGACAAGACGTTGAGCGTTACGCCGAAGAAGACCTTGACGCTGAAGCGCCCTGGCCTCGAGCAGGGCACCGTGCGCCAGAATTTCTCGCACGGACGCACCAAGTCGGTCGTGGTCGAGACCAAGAAGCGCAAGTTCTCGCTGCCCGGCGACAAGCCGGAGCCGGTGGCGCCGTCCGTCTTCACCCCGAAGCCCGCAGCCGCGGCACCCGCGCCTGCCGTGCAGGAAGCGCCGAAGGCGCCGCCGCAGCCGGAACGCTCCGGCATGGTGCTGAACGAATTGTCGCGCGGCGAGATGGAAGCGCGCCGCAGGGCGCTCGAAGGCTCCAAGGCGCGTGAGATCGAGGATCGTCAGCGCGCCCAGGAAGAGGCCAAGCGCCGCGCCGAGGAGGAAGAGCGCCGCAAGCGCGAGCGTGAGGAGTCCGCCCGCCGTCAGGCCGAGGAAGAGGCACGTCTGCAAACCGAGGCCGAGTCCCGCCGCCGCGCCGAGGAAGAAGCGCGCCGCCGCGCCCCGCAAGCCGCCGAACTGGCCACGGCCGATGAGGAAGAGGAGGTCAAGCCGCGGCGCCCTGGTGGTGCCGGCGCCGGAGCGCCTGTGCGCCGTCTGGTCACGCCGGAAGTCGCGCGGCCGGCCAAGCCGACCAAGGGCGAGGAAGACCGTCGCCGCGGCAAGCTGACGCTGAACACCGCGCTGTCGGATGAAGATGCGCGCGGCCGCTCGCTGTCGTCGATGCGCCGCCGCCAGGAAAAATTCAAGCGCGCGATGCACAACGAGCCGCGCGAGAAAGTCATGCGCGAAGTGATCCTGCCCGAAACCATCACCATCCAGGAACTGGCGCAGCGCATGTCCGAGCGCGCCGTGGACGTGGTCAAGTTCTTCATGAAGCAGGGCCAGATCTTGAAGCCGGGCGACGTCATCGACGCCGATACGGCCGAGCTGGTCGCTTCCGAATTCGGCCATACGGTCCGCCGCGTCGCCGAGTCCGACATCGAGGAAGGCCTGTTCAACATCGCCGACCGTCCGGAAGACCTGGTGTCGCGTCCGCCCGTGGTGACCATCATGGGCCATGTCGACCACGGCAAGACCTCGCTGCTCGACGCCATCCGCAACGCCAATGTCGTCTCCGGCGAGGCCGGCGGCATCACCCAGCATATCGGCGCCTACCAGATCGAGAAGAACGGTCAGAAGATCACCTTCATCGACACGCCCGGCCACGCCGCCTTCACGGCGATGCGCGCTCGCGGCGCCCAGGTGACCGACATCGCCGTGCTGGTGGTGGCGGCCGACGACAGCGTCATGCCGCAGACGATCGAATCGATCAATCACGCCAAGGCGGCCGGCGTGCCGATCATCGTGGCGATCAACAAGATCGACAAGCGCGACGCCGACCCGCAGAAGGTGCGCACTGAACTGCTGCGCCACGAAGTGTTCGTGGAATCGATGGGCGGTGAGGTGCTGGACGTCGAGGTTTCGGCGACCAAGGGCACCAATCTCGACAAGCTGCTGGAAGCGATTCTGCTGCAAGCCGAAGTCCTCGACCTCAAGGCCAATCCCGACCGCACCGCCGAAGGCGCGGTCATCGAGGCGCAGCTGGACAAGGGCCGCGGTCCGGTCGCCACCGTGCTGGTGCAGACCGGCACGCTGATGCCCGGCGACATCATCGTCGCCGGCAACGAATGGGGCCGTGTCCGCGCGCTGGTCAACGATCGCGGCGAGCATGTGCCGGAAGCGCCGCCGGCAATGCCGGTCGAGGTGCTCGGCCTCCAGGGCACGCCGCAGGCAGGCGACCGCTTCGCGGTCGTCAACAACGAGGCGCGTGCGCGTGAGATCACCGAGTATCGCCAGCGCCTGGCGCGCGAGAAGGCGGTGGCCAAGCATGCCGGCCAGCGCGGCTCGCTCGAGCAGATGATGTCGCAGTTGCAAGCGAGCGGGCTGAAGGAGTTTCCGCTGGTCATCAAGGGCGACGTGCAGGGCTCGATCGAAGCGATCAACGCTGCGCTCGAAAAGCTCGGCAACGACGAGGTCAGGGTACGGATCGTTCATTCGGGCGCCGGCGGCATCACCGAGACCGACGTCTCGCTTGCCGAGACCTCGGGCGCTGCGATCATCGGCTTCAACGTCCGCGCCAATGCGCAGGCGCGCACGGCTGCTGCCGCTGCCGGCATCGAGATCCGCTACTATTCGATCATCTACAACCTCGTCGATGACGTGAAGGCAGCTCTTTCCGGCATGCTCTCGCCCGAGCGGCGCGAGACCTTCATCGGCAATGCCGAGATCCTCGAGATCTTCGACATCTCGAAGGTCGGCAAGATCGCCGGCTGCCGCGTCACCGAAGGCAAGGTCGAGCGTGGCGCGGGCGTGCGCCTGATCCGCGACAACGTCGTCGTCCACGAAGGCACGCTGAAGACGCTGAAGCGCTTCAAGGACGAGGTTTCGGAAGTGCCGGGCGGTCAGGAATGCGGCATGGCCTTCCAGAACTACGAGGACATGCGCGTCGGCGACGTCATCGAGTGCTTCCGCGTCGAGATGGTGAGCCGGACGCTCTAATTTCGGATATACTTGCCGTAATTCACCGGGCGGCGGCCGCAAGGCTGCCGCCCGAGATCCTTGTTTCGTAGTTGAGACATGTGGCGCGGTCCCATCCCGCGCTTCACGATTTCAGGACTGAAGAAAAATGTCCCGTTCGACAACATCAGGCCCGTCCCAGCGCATGCTGCGCGTCGGCGAGCAGGTGCGTCACGCCCTATCCGAGACCCTGCAGCGCGGCGAAATCGTCGACCCGGTGATCGAGAACAGCGTCGTCTCGGTCTCGGAAGTACGCATGTCGCCCGACCTCAAGATCGCCACTGCTTTCATCTCGCCGCTTGGGGCCGGCGACGCCGACGCCGTGGTCGGGGCGCTCAACAGACATGCGAAGTTCATTCGCGGCCGCGTCTCGGGCGCGCTCAGGCAGATGAAGTACATGCCCGAGTTTCGCTTCCGGCTCGATACGTCTTTCGACAATTTCGCCAGGATCAACGAATTGCTGAAATCGCCCGAGGTCGCGCGCGATCTCGACCACCAGAATAAAAACAACGACAAGGACGAGGAATAGGTGGCGCGCCGCGGCAAGAAGAAGGGCCGGCCGGTCTCCGGCTGGGTGGTGCTGGACAAGCCGGTCGGCATGGGCTCGACCGAAGCCGTCTCCAAGATCAAATGGCTGTTCCAAGCGGAGAAGGCCGGCCATGCCGGCACGCTCGACCCGTTGGCTTCCGGCATGCTGCCGATCGCGCTCGGCGAGGCGACCAAGACCGTGCCTTACGTGCAGGATGGCGCCAAGGTCTACCGCTTCACCGTCGCCTGGGGCGAGGAGCGGTCGACGGACGACCTCGAAGGGCCGGTGACGAACAGCTCGGACCGCCGCCCGGCCGAGGCCGAGGTGCGGGCGCTGCTGCCGAAATACACCGGCGTCATCATGCAGACGCCGCCGCAATTTTCTGCCGTCAAGATTGCCGGCGAGCGCGCCTACGATCTTGCCCGCGACGGCGGGACGGTCGACATTCCCGCCCGCGAGATCGAAATCGGCCGTTTGGACATCGTCGAGCATGGTGTCGATAGAACCGTCTTCGAGGTCGAGTGCGGCAAGGGCACCTATGTGCGCTCGCTGGCGCGCGACATGGGTCGCGATTTGGGCTGCTTCGGCCACATCTCCGAGTTGCGCCGCGTCGAGGTCGAGCCGTTCACGGCGGACGATTTCGTCACCGTCGCCGAGCTCGAAGCGGCGCGCTTCGGCGGCAAGACGGATGAGAATTCGGACGAAGAAGCCGAGGTGCCGGTCGATTTCGGCGCCCTTGATGCGCTGCTGGTCGAGACCGCCGCAGCGCTTGACTGCCTGCCGCAGGTCGCCGTCAGCGATGACGCCGCGACCAAGATCCGCCTCGGCAATCCCGTCATCATTCGAGGGCGCGACGCGCCGGTCGAGGCCGAGGAGGCCTGTGCCACGGCGCGCGGCAAGCTCGTCGCCATCGGCGCCATCGAACAGGGCATGTTCAAGCCCAAGCGGGTCTTTGCCGGTTGACGGCACTCGGCTAGTTTCGGCTCGCAGTTCCAGGAAAACGTGTAACGGTTCTCGTCGGAATTGCATGAAAACCGACGGTTAGAGCAGCGATCTGCTATGACGTCGCGCCCCAGGGGAGCTCATGGCCCAGAGGAATCATGGCCCAGAGGAATCATGGCCCAGAGGATTATGGCCCAGAGGATTGTGGCAATGGCTGAGACCGTCGGAAAGCGGGCGCCGCTGAAAATCCGCCGGCCGCCGGTCGGCGCTTCGCCCGGCACCTTGATCGCCGATCCGGCGGCGCGGCGCAGCGAGCTTCGGCTGACGTTGATCTCGCCGGAGAAATACAAAACCATCGACAATGCCAGCATCGACGAGCTCAACACCCATTGCGACCGCTGGCCGGTCGTCTGGCTTGATTGCACGGGGCTCGCGAACATCCCGCTGATCGAAGAGATCGGCCGGATTTTCGACCTTCATCCGCTGGCGCTCGAGGATGTCGTCAACACCGGCCAGCGGCCGAAGGTGGATTTCTTCGAGGACCACGCCTTCGTCGTCATGCGCATGATCGACGATGTCGCCGCGCATCGCTACGAGCAGATCGCGGTGTTCTTCGGCGAGAATTTCGTCGTCACCTTTCAGGAGCGCGAGGGCGACCCGTTCGATCCAGTGCGCAAGCGCATCGCGGCGCCCATGCCCAACCGGCTGCGCTCGCGCGGCGCCGACTATCTCGCCTATGCGCTGATCGACGCCATCGTCGACAGCTATTTCCCGCCGATCGAGACGGTGAGCGAATTGGTCGACGGCATCGAAGACCAGATGCTCAACACGCCCCACAAGCACCAGATGCGGCAGTTGCACGAATTGCGGCGCGACGCCAATGTGCTGAAGGGCGTTCTGTGGCCGATGCGCGACGCGCTGGCGACGCTGATCCGCAACGACGTGCCCTTCGTGCAGGCCGAGACCAAGATATTCTTCAACGATACGCTCGACCATGCGCTGCGGCTGATCGAACTGGTCGAGACCCAGCGCGACATGCTGACCGGCTTGATCGAAATGCATCTGTCGCTGACCCAGGCACGCACCAACGACGTCATCTCCTATCTGACCATCGTCTCGGTGATCTTCATGCCGCTCACCTTCCTCGTCGGTGTCTGGGGCATGAACTTCGACCCGGATAGCTCGCCCTGGAACATGCCGGAGCTCAAGGCCTACTACGGCTACCCGGCGGCACTTTTGTTCATGCTGGTCGTTGCTGTCGGGCTCGTCGCCTTCTTCAAATGGAAGAAGTGGCTGTAGCAGCAGAACCCTCTGTTTTTGCGGCAGGACATGCGACAAGCCGGCTTGACAATTAGTCTGGTGTTTTGCGGGAAATTGCACTATATGCGCGGCAGCTTCGCGCCCTGACGCGCTGCTTGCACCGGCCCCTGCTGGACGACATCCCGGCTGAGGGCGTCCCGTTTCCTCGAACAGATAAGGAAAAACACGATGTCGATTACTGCCGATCGCAAAAAAGAACTGATGGCCGAATTCGCGACCGCGAAGGGCGATACCGGGTCCCCGGAAGTCCAGGTTGCCATCCTTTCCGAGCGCATCAAGAACCTGACGGAGCACTTCAAGGACCACAAGAAGGATAACCATTCCCGCCGTGGTTTGCTTGCTCTCGTTTCCCAGCGCCGCAGCCTGCTTGATTACCTCAAGCGCAAGGATGACACGCGCTATCAGACGCTGATCGACAAGCTCGGTCTCCGTCGCTGACGAATTGACCGGCGGGCTCTCTGCGGAGAGCCCGCCGGTCGCGCATTGGCGGACCGGTCGCTCCGGTGCCCGATGCTGGAGTGGAGCGCGCCGCGCTCTCGAAATTCGCATTCGCGCATGGCGCGTCTCGGAAACAGGGGTTTCCGGCGTCGTGCGCAAAAGGCCGGCCGACCGGTCGGCCAGACCCGGTTCCGGAAGCGCAAAGGGCCGTTCGGAACCGCCCATGGACGGTCATGGGGCAGGATTGCAGGATGCTCGCTCGGCAATCGCCACCTGTCGAGCTTCCCGTTGTCTTGCCCGTGGCTGCCCGAAGGAAGCCAGGGAAGGGATGCTCCGCGACCGTTGAGACGGCGCGGCCCTTTCCGCACATGAAGGACAAGATATGTTCAATCAACACAAAGTGGAAATCGAATGGGGCGGCCGTCCGCTCATCCTGGAAACCGGCAAGATCGCTCGCCAGGCTGACGGCGCGGTGCTCGCCACCTACGGCGAGACCGTGGTTCTCGCCACCGTCGTTTCGATGAAGGAGCCGAAGCCCGGCCTCGATTTCTTCCCGCTCACCGTCAATTACCAGGAAAAGACCTATGCCGCCGGCAAAATTCCGGGCGGCTACTTCAAGCGCGAGGGCCGTCCGAGCGAGAAGGAAACGCTGGTTTCCCGCCTGATCGACCGCCCGATCCGCCCGCTGTTTGCTGACGGCTACAAGAACGACACCCAGATCGTCGTCACCGTCGTCCAGCACGATCTCGAGAACGATCCGGACATCCTGTCGATCGTCGCTACCTCGGCCGCGCTCACGCTGTCCGGCGTGCCCTTCATGGGCCCGATCGGCGGCGCCCGCGTCGGCTACATCAACGGCGAGTATGTGCTCAATCCGCATATCGACGAGATGGAGGAATCGAAGCTCGACCTCGTCGTCGCCGGCACCGCCGACGCCGTGCTGATGGTCGAATCCGAGGCCAAGGAGCTCAGCGAGGAGCTCATGCTCGGCGCCGTCGTGTTCGGTCACAAAAGCTTCCAGCCGGTGATCGACGCCATCATCAAGCTGGCCGAGGTCGCCGCCAAGGATCCGCGCGACTTCACCGCGCCGGACCATTCGCAGCTCGAAGGCGAGATGCTGAAGGTTGTCGGCGACGAGCTTCGCGACGCCTACAAGATCATCGAGAAGCAGTCCCGCTACGCGGCCGTCGACGCCGTCAAGGCGAAGGTCAAGGCCGCGTTCACGCCGGCCGAAGGCGAGGATCCGAAATATTCGTCCGAGCAGATCGCAAGCGTCTTCAAGGAGCTCCAGGCCAAGGTCGTACGCTGGAACATCCTGGACACCGGCTCGCGCATCGACGGCCGCGACCTGAAGACCGTGCGCAAGATCGTCGCCGAAGTCGGCGTCCTGCCGCGTACCCATGGTTCGGCGCTGTTCACCCGCGGCGAGACTCAGGCGCTGGTCATTGCCACGCTCGGCACCGGCGAGGATGAGCAGTTCGTCGATTCGCTGACCGGCATGTACAAGGAGAAGTTCCTCCTCCACTACAACTTCCCGCCCTATTCGGTTGGCGAAACCGGCCGCATGGGCTCGCCGGGCCGCCGCGAGATCGGCCACGGCAAGCTTGCCTGGCGCGCGATCCACCCGATGCTGCCTTCGGCGGACCAGTTCCCGTACACGCTGCGCGTCGTCTCGGAGATCACCGAGTCGAACGGCTCGTCCTCGATGGCGACCGTCTGCGGCACCTCGCTGGCGCTAATGGATGCCGGCGTGCCGATCGCCAAGCCCGTGGCCGGCATTGCCATGGGCCTGATCAAGGAAGGCGAGCGCTTCGCGGTGCTCTCCGACATCCTTGGCGACGAGGACCATCTCGGCGACATGGACTTCAAGGTCGCCGGCACCGCCAACGGCGTCACCTCGCTGCAGATGGACATCAAGATCGATGGCATCACCGAGGAGATCATGGGCATCGCGCTCGGCCAGGCCAAGGAAGGCCGGCTGCACATCCTGGGCGAGATGGCGCATGCCATATCTTCCTCGCGCGCCGAGCTCGGCGAATTCGCGCCGCGCATCGAGGTCATGCACATCCCGACCGACAAGATCCGCGACGTCATCGGCTCCGGCGGCAAGGTGATCCGCGAGATCGTCGAGAAGACCGGCGCCAAGATCAACATCGAGGATGACGGCACGGTCAAGATCGCGTCGGCCAACGCCAAGGAGATCGAGGCGGCGAAGAAGTGGATCCACACCATCGTCGCCGAGCCGGAAGTCGGCGAGATCTACGAAGGTACCGTCGTTAAGACGGCCGACTTCGGCGCCTTCGTCAACTTCTTCGGCCCGCGCGACGGCCTCGTCCACATCTCGCAGCTCGCCAATGAGCGCGTCGCCAAGACCTCCGACGTCGTCAAGGAAGGCGACAAGGTTTGGGTCAAGCTGATGGGCTTCGACGAGCGCGGCAAGGTGCGCCTGTCGATGAAGGTCGTCGACCAGGCGACCGGCAAGGAAATCGTTCAGGAAAAGAAGAAGCCGGAAGGCGAGGAAGACGCCGCCTGATTGGCCTGACCGCATGATTGAAACGGGCGCGCTGCAAGGTCGCGCCCGTTTCTATTTCAAGCGCCCTTCAAGGGTAGGTGAATGGCCGCTGAGCCGCTGAAGACGCTGTTCTATC
>NZ_RZSV01000076.1:0-24704 GCF_004023205.1 Mesorhizobium sp. M1A.F.Ca.IN.020.03.2.1
GCCGGAAGGCGGTGCCGATGCAGTCGGACGCGGTGTCGCCGCCGCCGACGACGACGACATGCTGCCCGCCGGCGATGATCGGATGTGACGGCCAGGCCACCGATTGGATCGGCTCGCCACCGACGCGGCGGTTCTGCTGCACGAGATACGGCATGGCGTCATAGACGCCGCTGAGATCGTCGCCCGGAATGTTGGCCGGGCGCGGCGTTTCCGAGCCGCCGCAATAGAGCACGGCGTCGTGCTCGGCGAGGAGCTCGGCAACCGGCTTGTCGACGCCGACGTTGACGCCGCAATGGAAACTCACGCCCTCGCCCTGCATCTGCTCGATGCGGCGATCGATGTAATGCTTCTCGATCTTGAAGTCGGGAATGCCGTAGCGCATCAGCCCGCCCGGCCGGCTCTCGCGCTCATAGACATGCACATCGTGGCCGGCGCGGCCGAGCTGCTGGGCGGCGGCCATGCCGGCCGGCCCGGAGCCGATGACGGCAACCCGCTTGCCGGTCTTCTTTTCCGGCGGGTAGGGCCGGATGTGGCCGGTCTCATAGGCCTTGTCGGCGATCGCCTGCTCGACCGTCTTGATGGCGACCGGAATGTCCTCGAGGTTCAGCGTGCAGGCTTCCTCGCAAGGCGCCGGGCAGATGCGGCCGGTGAACTCCGGGAAATTGTTGGTCGAATGCAGGTTGCGGATCGCGCTGTCCCAGTCGCCATTGTAGACGAGGTCGTTCCAGTCCGGGATCTGGTTGTGGATCGGGCAGCCGGTCGGCCCATGGCAAAACGGGATGCCGCAATCCATGCAGCGCGCGGCCTGTTTCTCGACCTCCTTGTCCGACATCGGCAGCGTGAATTCGCGGAAATGCCGGATGCGATCCGAGGCAGGCTGGTACTTCTGCACCTGCCGGTCGATTTCGAGAAACCCTGTTACCTTGCCCATAGTCCAGTCCCTGCTGTCCGAAGGCGCGCTCGAAAGTCTAGCTTGTCGGCGCACCCGTTAACCTCATAAGGCCGCCGTGGCAACCTTGGTCCGAGGTCAGGATTGTTGGTGAGGATGCCGGCCGGGCGATTACCTCCCCGGCCGTGCCCAAAGCCTATTCCGCCGCCACGCTCATGCGCATGCGCTCCATCTCGATCAGCGCGCGGCGATACTCGACCGGCATGATTTTCCGGAATTTCGGCCGGAAGCTTGCCCAATTGTCGAGGATCTCGCGGCCGCGCACCGAGCCCGTGTAATGGACGTGGTTCGAGATCAGCTGATAGAGCCGCTCCTCGTCATGGCTGGTCATGTCGCCGGAGACGTCGACGCGTCCCTTATGGTCGAGGTCGCCGCCATGATGGAGCAGCTTCTCCATCAGGTCGTCCTCTTCCGGAACGGGCTCCAGCTCGACCATCGCCATGTTGCAGCGTTCGGCGAAATCGCCCTTCTCGTCGAGCACATAGGCGACGCCGCCCGACATGCCGGCGGCGAAGTTGCGGCCCGTTTTGCCGATGACCACGACGATGCCGCCGGTCATGTATTCGCAGCCATGGTCGCCGACGCCTTCGACGACGGCAACGACGCCGGAATTGCGCACCGCGAAGCGCTCGCCGGCGACGCCGGCGAAATAGGCCTCGCCCTCGGTCGCACCGTAGAGCACCGTGTTGCCGACGATGATCGAGTCAGCCGCGACGATCTTGGCCTCTTCCGGCGGCCGGATGACGATGCGGCCGCCCGACAGGCCTTTGCCGACATAGTCGTTGCCGGCGCCGACCAGCTCGAAGGAGACGCCGCGCGCGAGAAACGCACCGAAAGACTGGCCGGCCGTGCCGGTGAGCTTGACCTGGATCGTGTCCTCGCGCAGGCCTCTTTGCTTGAAGCGCTTGGCGACTTCGCCCGACAGCATCGCGCCGGCAGAGCGGTCGACATTGCGGATCGGCAGCTCGATGCTGACCGGCTGCTTGGCTTCCAGCGCCGGCTTTGCCAGCTCGATCAGCTTGCGGTCGAGCACGTCGTCGATCGGATGCTTCTGCCGCTCGCTCCAGTGCAGCGCCTCAGGCGGCGCCTCCGGCTTGAAGAACATCTTCGAGAAGTCGAGCCCGCGCGCCTTCCAGTGCTGGATCACGTCGCGCTTCTCCAGAAGGTCGGTGTCGCCGATGATCTGGTCGAGATGGGTGAAGCCCATTTCGGCGAGCAGCGCGCGCACCTCCTCCGCCACGTAGAAGAAGAAGTTGATGACATGCTCCGGCGTGCCCTTGAAGCGCTTGCGCAGCACCGGGTCCTGCGTCGCCACCCCGACCGGGCAGGTGTTCAGGTGGCACTTGCGCATCATGATGCAGCCGGCCGCAATCAGCGGCGCGGTCGAGAAGCCGAACTCGTCGGCGCCGAGCAGCGCGCCGATGATGACGTCACGGCCGGTGCGCAACCCGCCGTCGACCTGCAGCGCCACGCGGGAGCGCAGGCCGTTGAGCACCAGGGTCTGATGCGTCTCGGCGAGGCCCATTTCCCACGGGCTGCCGGCATGCTTGAGTGAGGTCAGCGGCGAAGCGCCGGTGCCGCCGTCGTAGCCGGAGATGGTGATGTGATCGGCGCGCGCTTTGGCGACGCCCGCCGCAACCGTGCCGACGCCGACCTCCGACACCAGCTTGACCGAGACATCGGCCGCCGGATTGACGTTCTTAAGGTCGTAGATCAGCTGAGCCAGATCCTCGATCGAATAGATGTCGTGATGCGGCGGCGGCGAGATCAGGCCGACGCCTGGCGTCGAGTGTCTGACCTTGGCGATGGTGGCGTCGACCTTGTGTCCGGGCAACTGACCGCCCTCGCCGGGCTTGGCGCCTTGGGCCACCTTGATCTGCATGACGTCGGAATTGACCAGATACTCCGCCGTCACGCCGAACCGCCCCGACGCGACCTGCTTGATCGCCGAGCGTTCCGGATTCTTGCCGCCGCCGGGCAGCGGCAGATAGCGGTCGGCCTCTTCGCCGCCCTCGCCGGTGTTCGACTTGCCGCCGATAGCGTTCATCGCTCGCGCCAGCGTCGTGTGCGCTTCCCGGGAGATCGAGCCGAAGGACATCGCGCCGGTCGAGAAGCGCTTGACGATCTCGGCCGCCGGCATGACGTCTTCGATCGCGACCTTCTTGCGGCCGGTCTCTTCCGCCAGCTTGATCTCGAACAGGCCGCGGATGGTCTGCGCTCTAGCTGTCGCGCTGTCGATCTGCGCCGAATACTCCTTGAACGTGTCCCAGGAGCCCTGGCGCACGGCATGCTGCAGGCTGGCGACCGCATCCGGCGACCACATATGCGCCTCACCGCGCATGCGGAACATGTATTCGCCGCCGACCTCGAGATTGTTGCGCAGCACCGGGTCGTTGCCGAAGGCATCGGTATGGCGGCTGAGAGTCTCGGTCGCGATCTCGTCCAGCCCGACGCCTTCGATCAGCGTCGCAGTGCCGGTGAAGTACTTCTCGACGAAGTCCGACTTCAGCCCGATGGCGTCGAAGATCTGCGCACCGCAATAGGACTGGTAGGTCGAGATGCCCATCTTGGACATCACTTTGAGGATGCCCTTGCCGATGGACTTGATATAGCGGGAGACGACCTCGTATGCGTCGACCTCCTCCGGCAGCTCGCCGCGCCTGTGCATGTCGAGCAGCGTGTCGAAGGCGAGATAGGGATTGATCGCCTCGGCGCCATAGCCGGCGAGGCAGCAGAAATGATGCACCTCGCGGGGCTCGCCGGATTCGACGACCAGTCCTACCGCGGTGCGCAGGCCCTTGCGGATCAGGTGATGGTGCACCGCCGCCGTCGCCAGCAAAACCGGAATGGCGATGCGGTCCGGCCCGACCTGGCGGTCGGACAGGATGATGATGTTGTAGCCGCCCGCGACTGCCGCCTCGGCACGCTCGCAGAGCCGGTCGATGGCGCCTTGCATGCCGGCAGCGCCCTCGTTCGAACCGTAGGTGATGTCGATCGTCTTGGTGTCGAAGCGGTCCTCGGTGTGTCCGATGGAGCGGATCTTCTCGAGATCGCCGTTGGTGAGAATCGGCTGGCGCACTTCAAGCCGCTTGCGGCGCGATGTGCCGATCAGGTCGAAGATGTTCGGCCGCGGCCCGATGAAGGACACCAGGCTCATTACCAGTTCCTCACGGATCGGGTCGATCGGCGGATTGGTGACCTGAGCGAAGTTCTGCTTGAAATAGGTGTAGAGCAGCTTCGACTTGTCCGACATCGCCGAGATCGGCGTGTCGGTGCCCATCGAGCCGACCGCTTCCTGGCCGGTAGTGGCCATCGGTGCCATTAGAAGCTTCGTGTCTTCCTGTGTGTAGCCGAAGGCCTGCTGGCGATCGAGCAGGCTGACATCCTTGCGCAGCGCCCGCGGCTCGACCGGCTTCAGCTCTTCAAGAATCAACTGCGTGTTGGCGAGCCAGGTCTTGTAAGGGTGCCTGGTCGCGATCTCCGACTTGATCTCCTCGTCGGAGATGATGCGGCCCTTGGCCAGATCGATCAAAAGCATGCGGCCGGGCTGCAGCCGCCACTTCTGCACGATCTTTTCCTCCGGCACCGGCAGCACCCCGGCTTCCGAAGCCATGATGACGCGGTCGTCGTCGGTGACGATGTAGCGAGCCGGACGCAGGCCGTTGCGATCGAGCGTCGCGCCGATCTGCCGCCCGTCGGTGAAGACGACCGCCGCCGGCCCGTCCCACGGCTCCATCAGCGCGGCGTGGTATTCGTAAAACGCCTTGCGGTCGGGATCCATGAGCTTGTTGCCGGCCCAGGCTTCCGGGATCAGCATCATCATGGCGTGGCTTAAGCTATAGCCGCCCTGGAACAGGAATTCGAGCGCATTGTCGAAGCACGCCGTGTCGGACTGACCCTCATAGGAGATCGGCCACAGCTTCGAGATGTTGTTGCCGAACAGCTCCGAATCGACCGAGGCCTGACGCGCGGCCATCCAGTTGTTGTTGCCGCGCACCGTGTTGATCTCGCCGTTATGCGCGACCATGCGATAGGGATGCGCCAGCTTCCATGACGGGAAGGTGTTGGTCGAGAAGCGCTGGTGGACGAGGATCAGCGCCGTGTCGAAGCGCGGATCCTTGAGGTCCTTGTAATAGGCGCCGACTTGGTAGGCGAGGAACATGCCCTTGTAGACGATGGTGCGCGCCGACAGCGACACGCAATAGGCGCCGACATCCTTGTTGTCGTTCTCGGCATAGATGCGGCCCGAGATCACCTTGCGCAGCAGGTAGAGCCTCGCCTCGTACTCCTCGTCGTCCGGAATCTCGGCCGTGCGGCCGATGAACACCTGGCGATGGAACGGCTCCGAGGCGACAATCTCCGGCGCCTTCGACAGCGACGAATTATCGACCGGCACGTCGCGGAAGCCGATCAGCGGCAGCCCTTCGGACTGGGCCGATTCGGCGATGATGTCCTCGATATGGGCGCGAAGGGCTGCGTCCTGCGGCATGAACCAGTGGCCGACGCCATATTGGCCTGCCGGCGGCAGTTCGACGCCCTTTGCGGCCATCTCATCGCGGAAGAACCGATCCGGAATCTGCACCAGCACGCCGGCGCCGTCGCCGACCAGCGGATCGGCGCCGACAGCGCCGCGATGGGTGAGGTTTTCCAGCATCGCCAGACCGTCCTCGACGATCTGGTGCGACTTTACGCCCTTCATGTTGGCGATGAAGCCGACGCCGCAGGCGTCATGCTCGTTGCGCGGATCGTAGAGGCCCTGCGCGATCAAACCATTGGCGGCGGTACCAGTTTTGACGGCTGCCGCTTTCGTCTGCGCGGCCTGGCCGTTGATCGCAGATGGCGTCAATTCCGTCATCGTCCTATCCTCCGTTCCGCACCCTTGGCGGTGATTGCCCTCGGGGCGCTGGTTTGCCTTGGGAAGCACGATGCTTCCCTTCGTCCTTGCTGCACGTCTCGCGAAATTCTTGCCGAACCATGCGGCCATACGCCCGGTTCGCATCCGGTATCGTACAGGCCAGAGCGGAGCCGTCTACCCGCCGCTCGCGACAATGGCCGGAATGGCAGCGATGATATGCCAGTCCAGCCTGTTTTGTGCGACAAAATAAGACAGCACTACTGTCCTAAATTTTTTATGGCAGAAATCCCGCACCTGCACAAGACCGATTCACAAAATTCTCGGGCGTGCCGCGACACAAAATTTCGCGAAGGGATCAAAAAACGCAACCTCTAGTCAGTCGTTACGGCCCAGCTGGCTTCACCGTTTTGCGAAAGATTGGCCCTTGCGCTTCGCGCGCCAAAGCAGTCAAGTCGCGCCGCTTTCTGCCAATCACAATACGGACCTCTCGATGTTCTTTGCATCCGACAACTGGGCGGGCGTTCATCCCGACATTTCGGCGAACCTCTCCCGCCACGCGGCCGGCATCGCGACCGCGTATGGCGACGGCGACCTGGACCGCACCGTCTACCATCGCTTCAGCGAGATCTTCGAGCGGGAAGTTCAGGTGTTCTTCGTCGCCACCGGCACCGCGGCCAACGCCCTTTCGATGGCGGCGTTGAACCGTATCGGCGGCATCGCCCTTTGTCATTCCGAAGCGCATATGAATGTCGACGAGTTCGGCGCGATGGGCTTCTACACCGGCGGCGCTCGTACGGCGCCGGTTGCGGGTCCCCTGGGGCGCATCAACCCGCAGGCTCTCGACAATGCCATCAAGCGCTATTCGCAGGATCTTGCGCCGGCCGGCCAGCCGATGGCCGTGACGATCACCCAGGCGACCGAGGTGGGCACCGTCTACACCGTCGACGACGTCAAGGCGATTGCCGAGGTCAGCCGTAGGCACAAGCTGCCGCTGCATATGGATGGCGCGCGCTTTGCCAATGCGATTGCCGCGACCGACGTCACGCCGGCGGAAATGACCTGGAGGAGCGGCGTCGACTTGATCTCCTTCGGCGGCACCAAGAACGGTTGCTGGATGGCCGACGCGGTGGTGATCTTCAACCCGGAAGTCGGCCGGGATCTGCGCCTGCTTCGCCAGCGCGCCGGACAGACCTTTTCCAAGGCGCGCTTCATCTCGGCGCAATTCGAAGCCTATTTCACCGACGACCTTTGGCTGAGGATGGCGCGGCATGCCAATGCGATGGCGGCACATCTCGCCGAGACGATCGAGGACGCGCCGGCGGGCAGGCTCGCCTGGCTGCCGCAGGCCAACGAAGTGTTCGCAATCTTCGACCGCGCTCTTGCCGAAAAGCTGCAGACCGCCGGCGCCAAATTCTATGAATGGGGCGTGACGCAGGGTTTCGATGGCCATCTCGGCGACAAGGAAGCAATCTACCGTTTCGTCGCCAGCTTCGCCACCACCACCCAAGAGATCGACCGTCTCGGCCAACACCTCTCGCAATGATCAGGCGAGCAAAGGCCCCAGCGACAGTTCGAGGCCAAGCAGGATCAAAAAAGCCAGAAAACATCGGCGAAATGTCGCCGCGTTGATTTTCTGGCGCAGGATTAATGTCACAAAAAAGCGGCGCCCTTCGGCGCCGCTTTGGTCTCGGGAGGGAGACGTTTCTTACATGGAGCCCGCGGCTTACGCGGCGGCCTTGGCCTCGATCTGCTTGGCCTTGTCCGAAGACGAGGTGATCGCGATCTTGCGCGGCTTCAGCTCTTCCGGAATGTTGCGCTTGAGGTCGACGAAGAGCAGGCCGTTCTTCAGCGTGGCGCCCTCGACCTCAACGTGGTCGGCGAGCTGGAAGCGACGCTCGAAGGCGCGCGAAGCGATGCCGCGATAGAGCAGCTCCGAACCCTCGCCATTGTTCTCTTCCTTGCGCTCACCCTTGACGGTGAGCACATTGCGGTGCGCCTCGATCGAGATCTCGTCTTCCGAGAAGCCGGCAACCGCCATCGAGATGCGATAGGCGTTCTCGCCGGTGCGCTCGATGTTATAGGGCGGATAGGTCTGCGCGCTCTCGGGCTGGCCGAGCGTATCGAGCATGGTGAACAGCCGGTCGAAACCGACGGTCGAACGATAAAGCGGGGAAAAATCAACGTGACGCATGATGTGTTCTCCTGTTGAGCAACATGGTTTGCGTTTGACCCGGTACGAAACCCTCGAAAGGCGCTCCGGATAGGCCAGCGGCCCCGACATCGGCGGCCGCAACCTCCATTTGGGAAGCGGAAAAGCCCATTTCAAGAACTTCGCGCACCAACTTTCACTTCGATTTTTTCGCTCGATGAACGCCAGATGAACCGAGGCTTCGGCATCCGTTCAGCCGGGGCTCGCTAGGCTGCAGTCAACAATACGGATATGCGGCGCCTCGATCGGTGCGCCGCGACGAGGCCGACCGGGTGTAACGTCCCTTCCTCCCGGATCGACAGGGGGCCGGAAGCGCGCCGCAGGTGCTTCCGGCCTTCCCGTTCAGGAAAGCGCGTATTCCGGACCTTTGCTTTTGGCGCATGGGCGTCTATCACCGTGGCGACGCCTGGCCCGCTCGGGCAAGAAGCAATCAACGAAGCGCCGAATGACGGACCTTTTCTATCTGACTGAGGGCAATCCGCCGCCGCAGAACGCTGCCGGCGGCTTCTTCACCACCCGCGACGGCAGGAAGATCCGCTACGGCGTTTTCGCCGCCGTCGCCCGCCCGCTCCAGGGCACGGTGGTGCTGCTGACCGGCCGCAACGAGTGCATCGAGAAATATTTCGAGACCATCCGCGATCTCGCCGACCGCGGATTCGGCGTCGCCACCCTCGACTGGCGCGGCCAGGGCGATTCCAGCCGCCTGCTGCGCGACCGGCAGCGCGGCTATGTCCGCAGCTTCCGCGACTACACCCGTGATCTCGAGCAGTTCTTCGAGGAGATCGTGCTGCCCGATTGCCGCGGCCCCTATTACATCCTCGCCCATTCGACGGGAGCGGTGATCGCGCTTCTTGCCTCGCCGTCGATGGTCAACCGGGTGCGGCGGATGGTGCTGATCGCGCCTTTCCTGGCCGTGCCCGACTTGCGGGTTTCGATCGCCACCATACGGCGCGTCTGCGCGGTGTTCTGCGCGCTGGGCCTCGGCCGCCTCTATGCCGCCTGGGGGCCCCGCTCGAAATTGCCGACGCCCTTCGAAATGAACAAGGTGACGTCCGACCCGGAGCGCTACCGGCGCAATACCGATATTTACAGGGCCTGGCCCCACCTTGGACTCGGTGGTCCGACCATCCGCTGGCTGAAGGCCGCAGCCGCAGCGGCGGAAGCGGTCAGCGACCCCGATTTCATGGCAAGGATCCAGGTACCGACGCTGATCGTCGGCGCCGGCGCCGACCAGGTGGTCTCGACCAAGGCGGTCGAATCCTATGCCAGACGGCTGCGCGTCGGCTCTTTGTTGATGATCGACGGCGCGCATCATGAGATCCTGCAGGAGAGGGATGTCTTTCGCGAGCAGCTCCTGGCGGCCTTCGATGCTTTTGTTCCGGGAACCGGCGACGCTGCCTGATCACGGAACGACGCCGCGGATCAGCCGCGCAGCGCCGCCATTGCCGCGGCGTGCAACTCCGGCGTCGCCGCCGCCAATATGTCGCCACCGTTTTCCGCCGGCCCGCCTTCGAAGGTGGTGACGACGCCGCCCGCCTTCTCGATGATCGGGATCAGCGCCACGATGTCGTAGGGTTTCAAACCCGGATCGGCGACGATATCGACGCTGCCCGCCGCCACCATGGCGAAGGCGTAGCAGTCGGTGCCGTAGCGGGCGAGCTGCACCTGTTTCTCGAACGCGTCATAGCGGTTGCGCGCCGCGCCCTTGAACAGCGCCGGCGTGGTGGTGAACAGGGTCGCCTGCGAAAGCTGCGTCGTCTTGCGCGTCGCGAGCTTGCGCGGGCCACCCGGGCCTTCGTAATGCGAGCCGGAGGCATTGGCATAGAACAGCTCGCCGGTGAAGGGCTGCGACATCAGGCCGGCGACGGCATCGCCGTCGATCGTCAGTCCGACCAGCGTTCCCCAGACCGGCAGGCCGGAAATGAAGGCGCGTGTGCCGTCGATCGGGTCGATGACCCAGACATGCCGGCTCGAAATGTTCTCGTTGCCATGCTCTTCGCCGAGGATGCCGTGATCGGGATACTCCGCCGAGATAAGCGCCCGGATCGCCCGCTCGGCCTCGCGATCGGCTTCCGTCACCGGATCGAAGCTCTCCGCCAGCTTGTTGGCGACTGCGGCCTGGCTGCGGAAGCGAGGCAAGGTCTCGGCGGCGGCGGCACGCGCGATGCGCCGCATGAAGTCGATGCTGATATCCAACCCACTCTCCCCGTTGCGGCAACCATCCGGCAGCTGCTGTCTTCTTGTCGGACCGGAGCGTGCAACCGGGTCAGGCGCCCTCGCCTGTTGCCTCAAAGTCACACGTCAGGCGCCGAAACCGGATTTGCACATCATATTGAATTAAAAAAGCCTGAAGTCGATTGACATTTGTGCATCGCACAATACTTTTGTTCTCGGACAGCTTATCCTGTCCATGCCCTCCTTGGGCGTTTCCTCCCTAGACTTCGACCGTGTCGTGAAAACGATGCGGTCTTTTTTTGAGCTGCGGTTCCCAGCGCCGCCGTCATTCGGCGGCGAGCGGCAGGTCGAGGAAATGATGGCCGGGCATCGAAATCAGTTCGGCCGAAAACCGCGTCAGGTCGTCGGCTAAAGCGTCGAAGCCAGCCGATTTCTGGAATGTCCGCTCGTTCATGTAGAGCCCGCGATTGACCTCGATCTGCAGCGCGTGGAGATGACGCGCCGGCCGTCCGTAATGCTCGGTTATGAAGCCGCCGGCATAAGGCTTGTTATGCGCGACAGCGTAGCCCATTCCGGTGAGCAGGCCGATCGCCCTCTCGGTTAGAGCGGCGCTGGCGGAAATGCCGAAACGATCGCCGATGATGAAGTCCGGCCGCGCGCCATTGTCGCCGACCCGGACGCTGGCCGGCATCGAATGGCAGTCGATCAGCACGGCATAGCCGAACCTGGCGTGGGTCCTGGTCAAGAGCCGCTTCAGCGTCTCGTGATAGGGCTTGTAGACGGCCTCTATGCGTCCCACGGCCTCGGAGAGCGGCAGACGCCCGGGATAGATGTCGAGCCCCTCTCCCACCAGCTTCGGCACGGTGCCCAGCCCGCCCGCGACGCGGGCCGAACGGATATTGCAGAAGGACGGCACCGGCTCCGCGAACATGCGCGGATCGAGTTCCCACGGTTCGCGGTTGACGTCGAGATAGGCGCGCGGGAAATTTGCCGCCAGCATCGGCGCGCCGAGCGCCACGGCGCCGCCGAACAGTTCATCGACATAGCAATCCTCCGAGCGGCGTATGGCGTTGCGGTCGAGCCGCACCATGGCCAGGAAGCGCTCGGGATAATGGCGGCCGCTATGCGGCGAGTTGAACAGGAAAGCTACGCGTTGCTCGGCGCCCGATCGGATTTCGAAGGGTGGTGTGACCGAAAAATCCTCGGCTGCCGTCTTCAATTTGAACGAACCAGGACGAAGCACTGCATCATGATGCGAAACTGCCATCTTGCGCCCGGCATGTCCAGCATTTCAGCCCCGCGAAACGCACAGTCGTAGTGGTCGCGACAAGGCCAACGTTCACTTGATGTTTACCGTCTCCTCCTCATATACAGGATGGTTAACGGGCTTGCCCGGCGGCAGGCTTGGGGCGGGTGATTCGGACGGGATACGATGGCACGCATTCTTCTGGCGGAAGACGACGACGATATGCGCCGGTTCCTCGTCAAGGCGCTGGAACGCGCCGGCTACCAGGTGAGCGATTTCGACAACGGCGCCAGCGCCTATGAGCGGCTGCGCGAAGAGCCTTTTTCGCTGCTTCTGACCGACATCGTCATGCCGGAGATGGACGGCATCGAGCTTGCCCGCCGCGCCACTGAGATCGATCCGGATCTCAAGGTCATGTTCATCACCGGCTTCGCTGCCGTCGCGCTCAATCCGGATTCCAAGGCGCCCAAGGACGCCAAGGTGCTGTCGAAGCCGTTCCATCTGCGCGATCTCGTCAACGAGGTCGAGAAGATGCTTCAGGCGGCCTAAAGGGTTTTTCCGGCCGACGCATGTCGTCCAAAACGGCGCAGCGGCTGGGAAAACGACATCAACTAAACAAAAGATCTAAGCGCGTCACTCGGACCCGTTTCGACGCGACGCGCTTTAGGCTTGGCGCTTCCGCCGCTGCGGCGAAACCGAGCTTTCTTTTCTCGTTCCTGCTATTGACGCGCCGGACCAAAAATGGTGTATGCGCGGCTTCGGATGGGCGTGTAGCTCAGCGGGAGAGCACTGCATTGACATTGCAGGGGTCACAAGTTCAATCCTTGTCACGCCCACCATCCTTTCAATCACTTAGCTAACCCAATGTGCCGATTGGCACAGAAACTCCGGGTCGAAGATTTCCAACCGCGACCCCGGAACCAAAGCGGACGCGTTCCGTTGCACGCCAAATGGGGACTGGCTGCAATGGCCGAAGACGAGTTGGAAGGTTTATATAGATTCCATCAAATTGCGCGCCGAGCGGTATCGGCTTCGAGCCGAAGTCGACGCCGAACGGCAACAAGCGCGACGGATCCGCAGCGAACTGCAGTCGGCCCGAGAGCGAGCCTGGATATTCCGGCAAGGCCCAGAAGATCTCTAACGCACCGTGCAACTGATCTGACGCTCGCAAGTTAACCTTCATCGTCGGCAACTAGCAAAGGACGCCGGCGGCTGAGAGACAGCGACCGCGTTCCCGTCTGAACCAAGACCCGAGACGCGTCGTGCGAGACCGAATTCCCGACAATCCACGCCCGCGCCCTCTTCAAGCCGAGAGCGACAGGAAGCTCCTCGCCCAAACGAGAGATGTGATCAATCGTTCGAGGCAGAAGCTCATCGACACAGAACCGCAGATCGATCCGCACCGGTTGAAGCGGATTTCTCGCAAAGTCGCTGGGGTCTAGACTAGACCTCGGCCTGCGGGAACATGCGGTACTGCCGATCGGTCGGCCTGATAGTCGACGACGGCGGTGCCAACCCCTTCCAGCTGAATTTCGGCTGCTGCCGGTCCAAGCCCGATATCCAGGTTACGCTTTTCGCCAGCGGCAGGGGAAGCGAGAGGCATATCCTCAGACGCCCGAGACGGCGCAAAGTGCTTTCATCCTGGCGACGGCGAGGTGAGGATCGGCCAGCAACCCCGCCTGATCGGCGAGGCGGAAGACATCGGCATAGTGGCAGATGCCGCGTGCCGACTGCATGCCGCCGACCATGGTGAAGTGATCCTGGTGGCCATTCAGCCAGGCCATGAAAACGATGCCTGCCTTGTAATATTCCGTCGGGGCTTCGAAGATCTTGCGCGACAGCGGCACGGTCGGCGCCATCAGCGCGTCATAGCCGGCCCGGTCGCCCTCGGCGAGCCTGGCCAACGCGGGGTTGGCCACCGGGGCGATGGCATCGAAGATGCCGAGCAGCGCATGCGAGTGCCTCTTGCCGTCGCCCGCGATCAACTCCGGATAGTTGAAGTCGTCACCCGTGAACATCACCACGCCTTCAGGCAGGCGGTCTCGCAGCAGCACCTCCTTGCCGGCGTCGAGCAGTGATATCTTTATGCCTTCGACCTTGTCGGCGTGCCGCTCGATGATGGCGACCACGGTGTCCAAGGCGGTATCGAAATCGTTGCTGCCCCAATAGCCCTTGAGCGCCGGATCGAACATGTCGCCCAGCCAGTGCAGGATCACCTTGCCGGAGGCTTGGCTGAGGATCCGGTCGTAGACGCGGGCATAGTCGTCCGGGCCTTTGGCCGCGGCCGCCAGCGCGCGGCTTGCCATCATGATCGCCTTGCCGCCCTCGCCTTCGATGAAGGCGAACTGCTCCTCATAGGCTCGGATCACATCGTCGAGCGTCCTTGCCGCGGCCGGCGTCAGGTGGTCGGTGCCGGCGCCGGAGGCGAGATCGGCGCCTTTCACCGTGCGCGCCTCGGCGATCGAGCGCCGGATCAGTTCTTTCGCGCTCGCCCAGTCGAACCCCATGCCGCGCTGCGAGGTGTCCATCGCCTCGGCGATGCGGAAGCCGAGCCGCCACAGATGATGACGGAATGCCATGGTCTTGTCCCAGTCGACCGCCGGCCGCGACCAGGGATCGGTCATGGCGAAGGGGTTGGCGACGACATGGGCGGCGGCATAGGCGAGGCGCGGGAAATCCGCGCCGATGTTGGGCTGCGCCGGTTGGCCGACCAGCCGGTAGCCGACACGATCGCCATTCTTCGCAGGCAGGATGATGTCCATCGAAATCTCCCTTCGTGGCAGCCTATAGATGGAACGTTCCAATAAATCAAGAACCTTTATGATCCCTGCGACTGAAGCGATCCAACGCAGCGCTGCGGCCCTAAACCCATACATTTTCTGGCCATCGATCAATTTTTCGAAATCGACATGATTCCCAGTTGACTCCGGTTTGACGCAATGTTTAGAACGTTCCAATAAAATTTTAGCGCCGGACGCGGAGGAAGCACGGATATGGCCAGCCGGGCCAAGGCGACGATCCTGGACATCGCCCGCGAGGCCGGCGTGTCCAAATCGACGGTATCGCTCGTGCTGCAAGGCAGCGGGCTGATCCGGCCTGAGACCGCGGTCAAGGTCCGCAAGGCGATCGAGGATGTCGGCTATGTCTACAACCGCGGCGCCGCCAACCTGCGCAAGGCGCATTCCAACGTCATCGGCATGGTGATCAACGATCTCACCAACCCCTTCTTCGCCGAGCTGGCGGTTGGCATGGAGCGCGTCTTTCAGGCCGCAGGCATCGTGCCCTTCATCGCCAACACCGCGGAAAATCCGGTCCGCCAGGAAGAAGTGCTGAAGTCGCTGCTGGAACAGGGCGTCGCCGGTTTGATCGTCTCGCCGGCGCGCGGCACCACGCCCGGCGCCTTCCGCCGCATCGAGGCTGCCGGCGTGCCGGTGGTCTTCGCCATGCGCCGCCTGCCCGAGAGCCGCATCCCGGCAATCGCGCCCGACAACCATCGCGGCGCCTATCTCGCCACCCAGCATCTGATCGGCAAAGGCCACCGCCGGCTGGCTTTCTTCGGCGGTTCGTCCGACCTCGTTGTCTATCACGACAGGCTTGGCGGCTTCATCGAGGCTTGCGAGGCGCTTGGCATCCCGGCCGCCAACCGGACGATCGTCGAAGGCGAGACCAGCCGCAGAGGCGGCATGGCCTGCCTGGAGACCGCGCTTGCGGCAGCCGAGCCGCCGACAGCCGCGCTTTGCTTCAACGACGCCGTCGCTTTCGGCGTCATGCTCGCGCTGCGCAAGCGCGGCCTGGAGGCCGGGGCCGACTTCGCCGTGGTCGGTTTCGACGACGTGGCCGAAGCCGAGCACTACATGCCGGCGCTGACCAGCGTCGCCGTCGACACCCCAGGCCTTGGCGAGCGCGCCGCGCACGTCATGCTGAAGATGATCCAGTCGCGCACGACGCGCGCCGAGGACCATATCGGCGCGGTCAGCCTCGTCGTCAGGGAAAGCTGCGGCCCGAGCCGCAGCGCGCACGGCACTGGAATGGGAGACGCGGCATGAGCGTGAGATGGGGCCTGATCGGCGCGAGCACAATCGCCAGGCAGTTCATGATCAACGCCATTCGCGCGCAGGCCGACGGCGAGGTTGCCGCCGTGATGAGCTCCAGCGCAGAGCGGGCTCAAGGCTACGCCAAGGAAAACGGCATTCCTAAAGCCGTCTCGACGCTCGATGCGCTGCTTGGCTCGGACATTGATGCCGTCTACATCTCGACCACCAATGAGCTGCATCTCGAACAGGGGCTGGCCGCCATCAAGGCCGGCAAGCATGTGCTCTGCGAAAAGCCGCTGGCCCTGACCAGCGCCGATGCGCGCAAGATGGTGGCGGTGGCCAGGAAAGCCGGCATCGTGTTCGGCACCAACCATCATCTGCGCAATGCCGGCGCGCACCGCGCGATGCGCGAGGCAATCGCAACCGGCCGTATCGGCAAACCGATCGCCGCGCGTGTCTTCCATTCCGTCTATCTGCCTGAAAGCCTGCAGGGCTGGCGCATCACCAGGCCTGAAGCCGGGGGCGGCGTGGTGCTCGACATCACGGTGCATGATGCAGACACGCTGCGCTTCGTGCTCGGCGACGATCCGGTCGAGATCTCGGCCTTCACACAGTCGGCCGGCATGGCCGGCGGCGGGCTGGAGGACGGCGCGATGTGCATCTGGCGCTTCAAGTCCGGCGTCATTGCGCAATCGCATGAAGGCTTCACGACCAAGTTCGCCGGCATCGGTTTCGAAGTGCATGGGTCGGAGGGCTCGCTGATCGCCACCGATGTGATGACGCAGAAGCCGGTCGGCTCGGTGCTGCTGCGCACTGCAAATGGCGAGGAAGAGCTGAGCTTCGATCGCGAGGACCTCTACACCCGCTCGCTGCGCCAGTTCCATGCCGCGATCCGCGGCGAAGGCCAGCCTTCGGCCACCGGCGAGGACGGCATTTGGTCGCTGGCATCCGCCGAAGCAGCACTGCAATCATCGAAGACCGGCAAGGCCGTGATCATCGATCCGCAACTCGGGAGCCTCGCGTGAGCAAGCTCGTCACGGCAGCGCATGCCGCCAGCCTGATCAAGGACGGCATGGTTGTCTCGGTGTCGTCCTCGAGCGGCCTCGGCTGCCCCGACGCCGTGCTCGCCGCGATCGGCGAGCGCTTCGATGCGGAAGGGCATCCGAGAGCGATCACCACGCTGCACCCGATCGCCGCTGGCGACATGTACGGCATCAAGGGCATCGACCATCTCGCCAAGCCTGGCCTGCTCAAACGCACGCTCTGCGGCTCGTATCCGTCAGGCCCCTCCTCCGCCGAGCCGCCGCGGATCTGGCAGATGATCGGCGACGACTCGGTCGCGGCTTACAACGTGCCCTCCGGCATCCTCTTCGACATGCATCGCGAGGCGGCCGCCAAGCGTCCCGGCGTGCTGACCAAGGTCGGCCTCGACACTTTCGCCGACCCTCGCCACCAGGGCTGCGCCATGAACGCCGCCGCCAGCGAGCCGATCGTCTCGGTGCAGCAGTTCGACGGCGAGGAGTGGCTCTATTTCCGCGCCATCGTCCCCAACGTCTCGATCATCCGCGCCACCTCCGCCGACGAGCGCGGCAACCTCACCTACGAGCATGAGGGCGCCTATCTCGGCGGTCTCGAACAGGCATTGGCTGCCCGCAACAATGGCGGCATCGTCATTGCGCAGGTTAAGCGCATCGTCGAGAACGGAACCCTCAAGCCGCACGATGTGCGCGTGCCCGGCGTCTTGGTCGACCATATCGTGGTCGCGCCCGATCAGCTGCAGACGACGCAGACGGCTTACGACCCGGCGATCTCGGGCGAGATCTTCCGGCCGCTCTCCACCTTCCGCACCCCGGAGATGAACATCCAGAAGGTGATCGCGCGCCGCGTCGCCATGGAGTTGCGCGACGGCATGGCCGTCAATATCGGCTTCGGCATCTCCGCCAACGTGCCGCGCATTCTTCTCGAGGAAGGCCAGCACGGCAAGGTCACCTGGGTGATCGAGCAGGGCGCGGTCGGCGGCGTGCCGCTGCTCGACTTCAAGTTCGGCTGCGCCTCGAATGCCGAGGCGATCATGCCCTCGCCGCACCAGTTCATCTATTTCCAGGCCGGCGGCTTTGACGCCTCGCTCCTGTCCTTCCTGCAGATCGACCGCCACGGCTCGGTCAACGTGTCGAAGCTTTCGGCGAGACCGCATGTGACGGCCGGCGCCGGCGGCTTCGTCGATATCACCGCGCGGGCGAAGAAGATCGTCTTCTCCGGCTTCTTCAATGCTGGCGCCAAGCTTTCGCTGGCGAACGGCGCCCTCCGCATCGACCAGGAAGGCAAGGTGAAAAAGATCGTCGAGGAGGTCGAGCACATCTCCTTCTCCGGCAAGCGCGCGGTCGCGCAAGGCCAGGACATTACCTATGTCACCGAACGCTGTGTGATGAAGCTGACCCAGGCCGGGCTGATGGTGACCGAGCTGGCGCCCGGCATCGATCTCGAACGCGATGTGCTGGCGCAGGCCGACACTCCGCTCGCCGTCGCAAACGACCTCAAGATCACGCCGGCGTCGCTCTATCAGGATCGGCCGATCGGCCTGTCGCTCAACGGCGGCGCTTCACTTGGAGGCGCGCATGGCTGAGCGCCTCGTCACCTTCGAGCAGGATGGCGCGATCGGTACCGTGACGCTCAGGCGGCCGGAAAAGTTCAACGCGCTCGACATTCCGATGCTGCGCGCGCTCGAAGCCGCGCTCGACAAGGCCGAGCTGGCCGAGGGTGTCCGTGTCGTGCTCATCAGCGGCGAAGGCAAGGGTTTTTGCGCCGGCGGCGACGTCGAGGCCTGGGCACAATTAAGCGCCGCCGATTTCCAGGTTCAATGGGTGCGCTACGGCCATCGTGTCTTCGACCGGCTGGCGCGGCTTCGGCAACCGACAATCGCCGTGCTGTCCGGCCATGCGCTGGGCGGCGGCTTGGAATTGGCCGCCGCCTGCGATTTTCGCGTCGCCGAAACCCAGATCAAGCTCGGCTTTCCCGAGACCTCGATCGGCGTCGTGCCCGGCTGGTCTGGTACGCAGCGCGCTGTGCGCCGCTTCGGTGCACAGATCGTGCGGCGCATGGCGCTTGGCGGCGAGATTTTTCTGGCGAACGAGGCGCTCGCCCTCGGCGTCGTCGACCGCGTCGTCGAAACCGGCAAGGCCTTGGATGAAGCAAAAGCCTGGGGAGAAAAGATCGCCGAGCGTGGTCCGCTCGCAACCGAGGCCGCCAAGCTGATGATCGGCATTGCCGAAGGCGAGGAAGACGCCGCCGCCACGGAAGCGCTGGCCAGCGGCTTCATTGCGCTCACCGGCGACCTCAAGGCCGGTGTCGGCGCCTTCAAGGCCAGGCACAAGCCGGACTTTTCGAGATCCTAGAGAAGATACGATGAACGCACCGCTTAACATTTCCATGCCGGTCGAAGCGTCTCAGGCGCCGAAGAGCTACAAGCTTCTGATCGACGGCAAACATGTCGATGCCCGGGACGGCCGCACGATCGAACGCAACAGTCCCGGCCACGGTTTTGCGGTTTCACGCTATGCGCAGGCGGGTGCTGCGGAAGTCGACGCTGCGGTGCAGGCAGCTCACAAGGCCTTCGAGGCCGGCGCATGGCCGCGCATGAAGGCGTCGGAACGCGCCGCGGTGCTGCTCAAAGCGGCCGATCTGATCGAGGGCCGACTGGAAGAGATTGCCAGGCTCGACGCGTTGGAATCCGGCAAGCCGATCGCGCAGGCGCGCGGCGAGATCGGCGGCGCCGTCGACATCTGGCGCTATGCCGCTTCGCTTGCTCGCACGCTCCATGGCGAGAGCTATGCCAATCTCGGCGATGACATGCTGGGCGTGGTGCTGCGCGAGCCGATCGGCGTCGTCTCGATCATCACGCCGTGGAATTTTCCCTTCCTGATCGTCAGCCAGAAACTGCCCTTCGCGCTCGCCGCCGGCTGCACTGCCGTGGTCAAGCCGAGCGAGATGACCTCGGCGTCGACCTTCGTGCTCGGCGATATCCTGCTGCAGGCCGGCCTGCCGGCGGGTGTCGTCAACATCCTCGCCGGCCTGGGTAGCGATGTCGGCGCGCCGATGGTCAGGCATCCGCTGGTTGAGATGGTGTCCTTCACCGGCTCGACCCGCGTCGGCAAGATGACGATGGCGGCGGCGTCCAGTTCGCTGAAGAAGGTGTCGATGGAGCTCGGCGGCAAGAACGGCCAGATCGTCTTCCCCGACGCCGATCTCGAAGCAGCGGCGGATGCCGCAGTCTTCGGCGGCTTCTTCAACGCCGGCGAATGCTGCAATGCCGGCAGTCGGCTGATCGTGCATGAGGCGATCGCGGACGACTTTCTCGGCGCAGTCAAGGCGCTGGCCGAGAGGGTGAAAGTCGGCGATCCGCTTGACGACCGCACCAAGGTCGGCGCGATGATCTCGGCCGACCACATGGCAAAGGTAGCCGGCTATGTGACGGCGGCCAAGACCAGCGGCGGCAGCGTCTTCAGCGGCGGCGAACAGCTCGCCTCCAACGCCGGCCAGTATCTCGATCCGACCATTGTCCGCAACGTTACCGAGGACATGGAAATCGCGCGCGAGGAAGTCTTCGGGCCGGTGCTGTCCGTGCTCACTTTTGAAACGATTGAAAGGGCATTGCACATCGCCAACAACACGCCCTATGGTCTGTCTGCGGGAGTGTGGAGCGCCAGCATCGACACATGCATGTCGGTGGCGCGCGGTGTGCGTTCGGGGACGGTTTGGGTGAATACGTTCATGGAGGGTTATCCCGAACTGCCCTTCGGCGGCTACAAGCAATCCGGTCTCGGACGCGAACTCGGCAAACGCGCCGTCGAGGACTATACCGAGGAAAAGACAATCCAGTTTCATCGCGGCCAGCGCACCGGATGGTGGCTTGGCTGAGTTGGGAGACCCCGGCGGTCACCCCGCCGGTTATGTGAATGCAACAAGGGAGGTAGTACATGTTGCGCAAACTGCTTATCGGAACGGCTCTTGCGACGAGCTTTGCGTTCTCGGCGCATGCCGCGGACGTCAAGGAAGTGCAGATGCTGCATTGGTGGACGTCGGGCGGCGAAGCGGCTGCTCTGAACGTGCTGAAGCAGGATCTGGCCAAGGAAGGCTATGCCTGGAAGGACGTGCCGGTGGCCGGCGGCGGCGGCGACGCCGCCATGACCGCTCTGAAGGCGATGGTCGCGGCCGGCAACTATCCGACTGCCTCGCAGATGCTGGGCTACACCGTGCTCGACTATGCCGCTGCTGGCGTCATGGGCGACCTCACCGAGACCGCCAAGAAGGAAGGCTGGGACAAGAGCGTTCCGGCCGCCCTGCAGAAGTTCTCCGTCTATGACGGCAAGTGGGTCGCGGCTCCGGTCAACGTCCACTCGGTCAACTGGCTGTGGATCAACAAGGCCGTGATGGACAAGATCGGCGGCACCGAGCCGAAGACCTTCGACGACTTCATCGCCCTGCTCGACAAGGCCAAGGCCGCTGGCGTCATCCCGCTGGCGCTTGGCGGCCAGAACTGGCAGGAAGCGACCATGTTCGACTCCGTCGTGCTGTCGACCGGCGGACCGGAATTCTACAAGAAGGCGATGAACGACCTCGATGAGGAGTCGCTCAAGTCCGACACGATGAAGAAGTCGTTCGACAACCTCGCCAAGCTCGTCACCTATGTCGACCCGAACTTCTCGGGCCGCGACTGGAACCTCGCCACCGCCATGGTCATCAAGGGCGATGCGCTGGTTCAGGTCATGGGCGACTGGGCCAAGGGCGAGTTCCACGCCGCCAACAAGACCCCGGGCACGGACTTCCTCTGCTACCGCTTCCCGGGCACCGACGGCTCGGTGATCTACAACTCCGACATGTTCGGCATGTTCAACGTTCCGGACGACCGCAAGGCCGCGCAGGTCGCTCTGGCCACCGCCACCCTGTCGAAGAGCTTCCAGTCGGCTTTCAACGTCGTGAAGGGCTCGGTCCCCGCCCGCACCGACGTGCCGGACACCGACTTCGATGCTTGCGGCAAGAAGGGCATCGCCGACCTTAAGGCGGCTAACGAAGGCGGCAAGCTGTTCGGCTCGTTGGCCCAGGGCTACGGCGCGCCCCCGGCTGTCGCCAACGCCTACAAGGACGTCATCTCGAAGTTCGTCCATGGCCAGATCAAGACCTCGGACGAAGCCGTGACCGAATTGGTCAAGGCGATCGACGACGCCAAGTAAGGCGTTTTGCTGGAGCAATTCCAGGAAAAGTGCATAGCGGTTTTCCGTTCGGAATTGCATAAACAAAACCACTCGAGTCTCCCCCGCTCCGGCGGGGGAGGTCTCCTGTCGAGACGATATACGGGATTGCTGCCTGGTGTGCGCCGCACGCTGGCTGGTCCCCAATAACCGGTACTGGATGAGCCGATGAGCACAGTCGCCGAAACCCAAATCAAGCTGACGCCGGAACATGACGCCCGTCCTGGCGCCTCCGTCCGCTCGCGATTGCAGGACCTGTTGCCGAAGATCGTCCTGGCGCCGAGCTTCGCGGCGACGATCGTCTTCGTCTATGGCTTCATCCTATGGACGATCTATCTGTCGTTCACCAATTCCAAGACCTTCCCATCCTACGACATCACCGGCGCCCGCGCCTATCAGCGGCTGTGGCGCTGGACCTTCGAGAGCGACCCGCCGTCGAGCTGGTACACCTCGATCACCAACATGGGGATTTTCGGCTTCCTCTACATCCTGATCTGCCTGGCGCTCGGCCTGTTCCTGGCCATCCTGCTCGACCAGAAGATCCGCGGCGAAGGCATGCTGCGGCCGATCTATCTCTATCCGATGGCGCTCTCCTTCATCGTCACCGGCGTCGCCTGGAAGTGGTTCCTCGACCCCGGCCTCGGTCTCGAGCAGACCCTACACCAATGGGGCTGGACGAGCTTCCATTTCGACTGGATCAAGAACAAGGATTTCGTCATCTACACGGTGGTGATCGCCGGCGTCTGGCAGGCTTCCGGCTTCATCATGGCGATGTTTCTGGCCGGGCTTCGCGGCATCGACGGTGAGATCATGAAGGCCGCGCAGATCGATGGGGCCACCACCTTCCAGCTCTACCGTCGCATCGTTATTCCGCTGCTCAGGCCGGTGTTCTTGTCGGCCTTTATCGTGCTCGCGCATCTGGCCATCAAGTCCTATGACCTTGTCGTGGCGCTGACCAGCGGCGGACCGGGCGGTTCGGCCTGGCTGCCCTCCAACTTCATGTATGAGTTCACCTTCAAGCGCAACGAGATGGCGGTCGGCTCGGCGAGCGCGGTGATCATGCTGATGACTTTGACCGCGATCATCGTGCCTTATCTCTATTCCGAGCTCAGGGAGAAGCCGCGATGAGCGCCGTCACCTCACCGGCCAGCCAGGCATCGAGCGGCGTCAGCGCCAGGACGATCAACCGCATCGTCATCTACGGGCTGCTCGCGCTGTTCGCGCTGTTCTACCTGATGCCGCTCTTCGTGATGCTGGTCACCTCGTTCAAGACCATGGACGAGATCCAGAACGGCAACATGCTGGCGCTGCCGCAGTCGCCGACCATCGCGCCATGGTTCAAGGCCTGGGGCGAAACCTGCGTCGGCCTGACTTGTGCCGGCATCAAGGGCTACTTCTGGAACTCCATCAAGATGGTGGTGCCGGCGGTGCTGATCTCGACGCTGCTCGGCGCTCTCAATGGCTATGTGCTGACCAAATGGCGCTTCCGCGGCCACACGCTGGTCTTCGCGATGATGCTGTTTGCCTGCTTCATTCCGTTCCAGTCGGTGCTCTTGCCAATGGCGACCATCCTCGGCAGCATCGGCCGCTTCGGCGCCAGCCTGCAGAACGCGACGGGGTTCAACTTCGGCCTCGGCAACTCGACGGTCAACCTGGCCTTCGTCCATGTGGTCTACGGCCTCGGCTTCACCACGCTGTTCTTCCGCAACTATTACGAGGCCTTCCCGACCGAACTGGTGAAGGCGGCGCAGGTCGACGGCGCCTCCTTCTTCCAGATCTTCCGTCGCATCATGCTGCCCAACTCGATGCCGATCTTCGTCGTCACCGTCATCTACCAGTTCACCAACATCTGGAACGACTTCCTGTTCGCTTCCGCTTACGCCGGCACCGGCGACGTGATGCCGATGACGGTGGCGCTCAACAATGTCGTCAACACCTCGACCGGCGTCGTCGAATACAACGTCAACATGGCCGCGGCGATGATCGCCGCGCTCCCCACCCTGATCGTCTATGTCGTCGCCGGCCGCTATTTCGTGCGCGGGCTGATGGCCGGCGCGGTCAAGGGCTGACCCTATTTTCTGAAGGAACGACCATGGCTTTTCTGGAAATTGATGGGCTGAAGAAGCGCTTCGGGAATGTCGAGATCCTGAAGGGCATCGATGTCGAGCTCGAAAAGGGCGGCTTCCTTGTGCTGGTCGGCCCGTCCGGCTGCGGCAAGTCCACGCTGCTCAACACCATTGCCGGGCTGGATACCATCACCGAGGGCCAGATCCGTGTCGACGGCCGCGCCATCAACGATCTGCATCCCTCGAAGCGCGACATCGCCATGGTCTTCCAGAGCTACGCGCTCTATCCGAACATGACGGTTGCCGGAAACATCGCCTTCGGCATGGAGATGCGCGGCGTGCCGGCGGCGGAGCGCCAGGCGGCGATCGACAAGGTGGCAAAGATACTGCAGATCGGTCACCTGCTCAACCGCAAGCCCAGCCAGCTTTCCGGCGGCCAGCGCCAGCGCGTCGCCATGGGCCGGGCGCTGGTGCGCGACCCGAAACTCTTCCTGTTTGACGAGCCGCTTTCCAACCTCGACGCCAAGCTGCGCGTCGACATGCGCATCGAGATCAAGCGCCTGCACGCCACGACCGGCACCACGATCGTCTATGTCACCCACGACCAGATCGAGGCGATGACGCTGGCGACCAAGATCGCCGTGATGCGCGACGGCGAGGTACAGCAGTTCGGCACGCCGGCCGAAGTCTACAACAACCCCACCAATATCTTCGTCGCCGATTTCATGGGCTCGCCCGCGATGAACCTGATCCCGGCCAAGATCGGCGCCAATGGCAGCGGGCTTTCCGTTGTTCTCGATCGTGAGGCCCGCCAACCGATCACGCTGTCGCTGCCCGGCGCGCCGACCGGCCTTGCGGCCTTCAAGGACAAGCCGGTCATCTTCGGCGTGCGCCCGGAAGCGCTGACCGATCCAGAAGGCGCCGA
>NZ_RZSV01000077.1:0-24661 GCF_004023205.1 Mesorhizobium sp. M1A.F.Ca.IN.020.03.2.1
GTTCGGCGCCGCGGCCTTTTTCAGCGCGCCGGCCGCGCCGCCGAACAGCCCGGGAATTTCCGGCGCATGCGCTTCATAGGCCATGATGCCTTCGCAGCGCAGGTCCTTCGGTATGGCCAGCGCCCTGATCTCGGCAGGACCGGAAAAGCCGCCGCGATGCAGGCCGACATCGACCTCGAAGGCGAAGCGGAGTTCGGTGCCGAACGCTGCGGCGAGCGCACCGTATTCGGACAGGCGCTCCGGCGTGTCGATCAGCCAGCAGACGCGCGACCACCCGCCGGCGTCGCCTCTAGCCAGCGCCGCTTTCGCCGCACCTACCGGCATCGGCTTGCCATAGAGGAGATCGCCCGCGGGAAAGGCGTCGAGCACCGCCTGCGTCACCGGCGGATGGAAGGTCATGAAGCGGCCGGTTTCGAGCGACTTGGAGATATGCGAAAGCAGCGGCAGGCAAGGCAGCGACTTATCGACCAACCGCACGGCAAGACCCGGCGCCAGCCTCTGCTTCACCAGCGCGATGTTGGCGTCCAGCCGGTCGCGGTCGAGCACCAGGCAGGGCCGAAAGATTTCGGCGGCCTTGAGCGCCTTCGACAGCTCGGCGAAATAGGCGCTCATTGTTGGATGCCGAACAGGCTGGCCATATAGGACGACACGAAGCGGTTCTCGGGATCGATGTCGCGGCGCACCGCCATTGCGTCGTCCCAGCGCGGATAGAGTTTCTTGAAATCCGCCGCCGTCAAGCTGTGCATCTTCCCCCAATGCGGCCGCCCGCCATATTTGCGGAAGATCGGCTCGGCCGCGCGCATGAAGGGCAGCGGATCGTTCGCCGCGTCGTGATGGATGGCGATCGAGCAGGTCAGCCTCCTGTGGAAGGGCGAGAGCCAGAATTCGTCCGGGGCGACCGAACGCACCTCCATCGGGAAATAGACTTCCGGGAAATGCTTTTCGGTCAGCGCGATGATCTCGGCCAGCGCCCGGGGACCGTCCTCGTAAGGCAGGTGGTACTCCATCTCGTTGAATTTGGTGCGACGGTCGCTGGCGTAGACGTTGAGCCAGTCCTGCACATAATCCTCGGCCGGCACCTTCTTGACCGCACCCTTGATCAGCGCCCGGCGGAGCGCCGGCAGCCGGCGCAGCACGGTGCGCAGCTTGCGCAACGTCGCCAGGCCCTCCTCGTCATCCTCGGTCGGCCGCGACGCCGGCGTTGCGTCGCTGAGATCGCTGGCGATGAACTGCGCATAGCCGGAAAACGGGATGTAATAGAACTCTGCCGAACGGTGTGCGCCCATCATCGTCTCGAAGTCGCGCAGCATTTCGCCGATCGGTAACACCCATTTGCGGCGCCGCAGCCGGTAGGTCGGGATGTTGTTCATCGTCACTTCGGTGAGCACGCCGAAAGCGCCGAGCGCGACGCCGGTGCCATGGACCATATCCTGGTCGCCCGCCCGGCTGTATTCGCGCAGCTTGCCTTGCCCGTCGACGAACTGCACCGTCTCGAGCTGCGTATGATAGGCGCCGAGCGTCGGGCCGGAACCATGCGTCGCGGTGCCCAGCGCGCCGCCGATCGCTTGCTTGTCGATGTCGCCCATATTGGGCAGGCCCTGGCCGATGTCCTGCAGGATGTGCATCAGCGCGCCAAGCCTTGTCCCCGCCCTCAGGCGTGCCCGATTGGCTGCGGCGTCATGCGAAACCAGCCCCTCGATCTTCGCCAGCGAGATGATGGTGCCGTCGGACTGCACCAGCGGCGTGAAGGAATGGCCGGCGCCGACGACGCGCAGCGGACCGGGCGCGGAACGCACCAGATCGGCCAGTTCGCCGACATCGGCTGGCGTGGCGATCAGCTTCGGCGCGGCGTTCACGAAACCCGACCAGTTGCTCCAGGCGTTTGCCATCGTCACCTCCCGCTCAGGCTGGAACGCGGCGGCGCGCAACCAACACGAAGACGCCGAGCAGCGCCACGCTGGCCAACGCGCTTGCCGCGGCGAATTCCGGCACCGGCCGGAAATTTTGGCCGTCGATCAGCAGCGAGGCGGCCACCGGGCCGATGGCGAGGCCGAAGAGCTGCGCCGCCGGCACAAGCAGTACCGCGTTGCGCGTCTCGTCGGCGGTGATCGCCAGCCGGATCTGGTAGGGCACGATGAAGAGCAGGATGAAGCCCATCACCATCGCCACCGACCAGAAGACCAAAAGCCCAGGGCCGGAAGCGAGCAGCACCGAGCTGATCGTCGCGATGGCGCCGATGACGGTGATGGCGAAGCGGTAGTCGATGCGCGCTTCGAAGACGGTGGCGGTCATGGCGCCCATGACCTGCGCGGCGAGGCTTGCCGAGACCATCAGGCCGACGGTGCGGCCGTCTATGCCGAACTCGGCGCCGAGCGGCTCCAGAAATGCCCAGACGGCGCCGAAGAACATGAAGTAGCAGAAGATCGACAGCAGCGCCGTGATCGCCGGCAAGGTGAGCACATTGGCAAAATGCTCGTCCTTCGGCAGGTCGGCGTAGTCGTCCGGCACGATCCACGCGACGACGAGCGACAACAGGCAGACAACGCCAAGCGCGACGAAGCCGCCGGCCGCGCCCGCGGCAGGCACCGCATAAAGCGCGAGCAGCAGCGCCAGCGCGCATTGCGCCAAGGTCTGCAGCGTGACGAAATAGCCGCCGATGCGCTCGGCCCGGCGCGAGCGGGCGATCAATTCGGTCGCCACGGCGACCAAGCCACCCTCAGCAAGCCCGGCGAGCGTGCGCGCCCCGATCAGCGTATTGGAACTCATCGCATAGGCGGTCCAGAAATTGGCGAGCGCCAGCAGCACCAAAAGCGCGGCGCTCTTCCGGCGCATGTTGCGCGCCGGGAGGAGCATCGCCACGATCGCCGAGCCGATGGCGATCGCGATCATCTCGGCGGTGGCGACCAGTGCCAGCTCGTCACCGGTGACATGACCTTCGCTGTAGAGCGCGCCGAGCAGCACCGGCTGCAAGCCCAGGATGAGCAGGCCGACCGAGCCGATCCAGAGCGCCGCGGCGAGTTGCAGGCCGGTCGGGTTGCCGACCAGCCAGTCGCCATTTTCCGCATGCGCGGCATCGGTTGCAGTCACGAGGCGCCCTCCCTTGCAGCCCGGTGAAAAAGCTGACAAGTTGTCAGCATTCACGAAACTGATACTTGATCAGTTTCCTGTCAACCGAGAATCAACGACTGCCCGCGCGAGATGAGGCAAACTAGGCAAACGGCGACGGAACCCAGACGCAGGCCCAAGCAGGAGCGCAGCCGCGAGCGCATCGACGCGATCCTCGCTACGACCATGCGGCTGATCGGCGAGAAGGGCATAGACGCGGTCACGATGAAGGAAGTCGGCGCGCTGGCGGGCGGGCCGATCGCCACGGTCTATCATTATTTTCCAAGCAAGTCGGCGATCTTGGCGATGCTCTACGAGCGTTTCTCGGAGGAGAGCCGGGCTCGCTTCGGCGCGATCATCGCCGATATCCGGGGAGTGGATGACGTGACCGCTGCAGCCGATCGGCTGCTCGACGATTACTACGGCCGTGTCGCGGCGGATCCGGCGATCCAGGATCTGCAGAACGCGATCCAGGCCGACAAGGCGCTGCAGCATCTCGACATCGCCGAGACGCGGCATCAGGCGAAGATGTTCTGCGACCGTGTGGCGCCGATGCTGAAGCCTAAGCAGCGCGAGGCGTTCGGGCGCGTGGTGTTCCTGATCTTTCAGCTCGCCGGCGGCGTCGTGCGGCTGGCGCTGACGCAGGACGAGGCGGAAGGCCGGCGCACGATCGAGGATTACCGGTCGATCATCCACGCGCAGTTGCGGCTGTTTTTGTAGGCATGCCTAACGGTGGTCATCCTCGGGCTTGACCCGAGGATCCATGCGGCGACTCCGTCATAGAGCGCAACGGCGGAGAATTCTGCAATCCTTGCAACGCCTTAGCGTCACGGCATGGATCCTAGGGTCTGCGCGCGTCGCTTCGCTCCTTGCTCCGCCCTAGGATGACGACCGCTGGATACGATCCCCTCCGCGATTGCCAACTTACCCCGCATCCAGCTTCGGCCCCAGGATCTCCACCAGCCAATCGACAAACACCCTGACCCGTGGCGACAACTGCCGGCTCGGCGGATAGAGCACCGAGATCGGCGTGGGCGTCGGCGGAAAATCGGGAAGCACTTCGACCAGCCGGCCTGCCTCGAGGTCGTCCGCATATCGGAGCCTTGGCGCCTGGAACAGCCCGAAGCCCAGCCGGACCAGCGCAGCACTCGTGTCCGAATTGGCGACCGTGACCCGCGACGGCAGGACGATCTCGCGAACCATGCCGTCGACGGTGAATTCCAGCGGCATCACCTGCCTCGTGCGCGACGACACGAAGCCGATCATCATGTGCCCAGCCAAGTCGTCCGGCGTGCGCGGCACGCCGTGGCGTTCGAGATAGGCGGGGCTGGCCACGGTGATTTCGCGCGCGATGCCGAGACGCCGCACGATCATGTCGCTGTCGGGAAGCGTGCCGGCCCGGATGACGCAATCGACGCCTTCACGCACGAGGTCGACGAGGCGGTCGCCTTCGCCGATATGCACGGTCAGGCCCGGATATCGGGCGAGCAGCGCCGGCAGTTCCGGCAGCAGGAAGGTGCGCGCCATATGGCCGTTGACGTCGACGCTGAGGCGCCCACGCACCTCATGCGCGCCGAAGCCGCCCTCGGCATCCTCGATGTCGGCGAGGATGCCGATGCAACGCTGGTAATAGGCTTCACCGTCGAGCGTGGTGGTGACGTGGCGCGTGGTGCGACGCAGCAGCTGCACGCCCAACCGCTCCTCCAACTGCTTAATCGCGGCGGTGGCGCTGGAGCGCGGCAGGCCGAGATCGGCAGCGGCCGCCGTGAAGCTGCGCCGTTCCACGACGCGGGTGAAGAGCCGCATGCTGTCGAACCTGTCCATCGCGGATTGTTCGCAAATCTTGAATAGAGTTGGCAATCCATGCCAGATTATATCGGTCATTCGCGCGAGTATATGGATCACCATCGCCAAGACGGAGATTTTCACCATGACCACTCGCGCCATTGCCCTCATCACCGGCGGCAGCCGCGGCCTCGGCCGCAACACAGCGCTCAACCTCGCCCGCAAGGGCGTCGACGTCATCCTCACCTACCGCTCGCGCGCCGACGAGGCGAAGGCGGCGATCGCCGAGATCGAGGCCGCAGGCGGCCGCGCCGCGGCGCTCGAGCTCGACACCGGCGCCGTTACCACCTTCCCGGCTTTCGTCGCGGCATTGAGAAAGACGCTTCAGGAACCTGGCAGCGCGACCGCTTCGATTATCTCGTCAACAATGCCGGGACCGGCCTGCGCAAGCCGATCGCCGAGACGACGGAAGAGGAATTCGACACGCTGATGAACATCCATCTCAAAGGCGTGTTCTTCCTAACCCAGGCGCTGCTGCCGCTGATCAACGATGGCGGCCGCATCGTCAACGTGTCGAGCGGGCTGGCGCGCTTCTCGGTTCCGGGCTCGGCCGCCTATGCGATGATGAAGGGCGGCATCGAGGTGTTCACGCGCTACCTCGCCAAGGAGCTCAGCCAGCGCCGCATCACCGCCAACACCGTGGCGCCCGGCGCCATCGCCACCGACTTCAACGGCGGCCATGTGCGCGACGACGCCGAGATCAACCGCGTCGTGGCTGGCATGACGGCGCTCGGCCGCGCCGGCGTCGCCGACGATATCGGGCCGATGATCGCCTCGCTGCTGTCGGAGGACAATCGCTGGGTCAACGCCCAGCGCATCGAGGTCTCGGGCGGCATGAATATCTAAGCGTGTTGGCGGATCAACCCTTCGAAGCCGTCGGCAAGATTGGCATTGCCGGCGCGATGAAGCTCGACAGATTGCGGGCGCGTCCAGGCGTTTTGTTGGCATCGAGCAGCACCGCCCTGCCCTCATGCATGACGAAATCGAACTTTCCGTAGTCGAAGCCCAGCTTGCGCCTTAGCGCGCGAAGCTCGTCCGGCACCGGAACCGCCTCGCGACGGATCGTGTCGTCGCCCTTGACCAGGCTCTGCGGCGAGACATGGCGTGTACAGCGCTCGCGCTCACCGCAGAACAGCCAGAAACGGGCGGCAAAGCCATCCGGCTCAGGCTCGGGAATGAATTTTTCCACAATGAGGTCCTCGCGTCCGAACAGCTCGGCCGGAACGTCGGCGAGCGAGGCATGGATCTGGTATTGGTCGAAAGATTCGACGCCGGGAAACGGCATCGGCTTGCCGGCGCGCCGCGCGCGCCGATTCAGTTGCTGTTCCGGCGTTCCCCGATGGTTGAGGCTGCTCTTGACGATAACCTGCCCCTTCCAGCCGTCGTCCTTGCCGACGACGGCTCCGCTAATGCGGCGCTTGGAAATGTCGGCGGCGCCGAGATTGAGGCAGAAGCGAAAGGCGCGGGCATACTCGACATAATCGGGCGACGTTACGGTCGCATCGACATGCAGCACCGCGATATCGGCGGCCGGCTTCGCCGACGTGCCGCTGAGGACCTGCACCGAATGGCCGCGGCGCTTCAGTTCCTCCAGCAGATCGAAGAGCATGTACGGGCTGTCCCGGCGCCATAGCAGCCCGCGCCGGCTTTGGAAGCGGTCGAACTCATGCGTGATGACGGCGATGCGTGCCATTGTTCCCCACTTGGCCTATCAAGCGTCGTCCACTATTCGATCGGATACAACGCGCTACCGGGCTGGGGTTTGGATGACCGAGCATTGGAATGCAATTCGCAAACCTTGGCAGTTGCTCGGCTCACCCTTGCGGCCGCCGGCGGAGGTTATCGAAACCTACGATCGCGAGCTCGGCCTTGCCCCGTCGGATGTCGTGATGCTCGGCGTGACACCCGAGCTCGCCGGGCTCGGCGCCACGCTGACGGCGGTCGACGAGTCTTCGGACATGATTGCCGGCATCTGGCCGGGCGACACCGATACGCGCAAGGCGGTGCAGGGCGACTGGTTCGATCTGCCGTTCGCCGATGCAAGCGTCGAGGCGCTGATCGGCGACGGATGTCTCTCGGTCATCGGCGCCGCCGGCCTCAGGCGCACCCTATTTGCGACGATCGCGCGCGCGCTCAGGTCCGACGGCCGCGCCGGCATCAGGCTTTACGCCTCTCCCGAAACACCGGACGACCCGAAGGATGTCCGCGATCTTGCGCTAAGCGGCGGCGTCTCGACTTTCCATGAGCTGAAATGGCTCGTGGCCATGACCGCGATCGGCGACGCGCCGGATTACACGATCCCGGTCAAAGCCATCCTCGAACACTTCGACAGGGCGTTTCCCGATCGCGAGGAGCTGTCGGCCCGAACCGGATGGGAACTGCCGGTCATCGGAACCATAGACGTCTACCGGGACTCGTCCGCCGTCTATAGTTTCGCCCCCGCGGCAGCGCTCATCGAGGAAGCCCGGACCTTCTTCGACGATCTCCGGCTGGCCTCTAGCGGCACATACGGTCTGGCCGAACGCTGCCCGTTGCTGGTGTTGCGCTCGCCGAAGCGCCCGGACTAAACGGGCTGGATTGCTCGCCCACGCTTCGCGCAGCCACCGCATTTCCGCCCAGGGCTCCGCCTGAGAAAAATTGCGCTGTTGCCCCTCCCCGCGCGCCTTGACTCTCGCAAGCCACCAGCCTATCTCAGCGCCACGTTAGCACTCGCCCTAAGTGAGTGCTAACTTATATCCGGCGGCCTCGCCGGATGGAGGAACAGTTCTCACCGTTCTCATTCGAGGAAGACAACATGGCAAAGTCCAAGTTCCGCCCGCTTCATGACCGCGTGGTCGTTCGCCGGGTCGAATCCGAATCCAAGACCGCCGGCGGGATTATCATCCCGGATACGGCGAAGGAGAAGCCGCAGGAAGGCGAGATCATCGCCGTCGGCTCCGGCGCTCGCGACGAAGCCGGCAAGCTCGTGCCGCTGGACGTCAAGGCCGGCGACCGTGTGCTGTTCGGCAAGTGGTCGGGCACTGAAGTCAAGCTCAATGGCGAGGACCTTCTGATCATGAAGGAATCCGACATCATGGGCATCATCGGCTGATCATCGGCCTCACCGTCAACTGAATCTTGAATCTGCGGGTTCGACCCGAACCCCTGCCAGGAGCTTACAATGGCTGCAAAAGACGTAAAGTTTTCCCGTGATGCCCGCGAGCGCATGCTGCGCGGCGTCAACATCCTCGCCGACGCGGTGAAGGTCACCCTCGGTCCGAAGGGCCGCAACGTCGTCATCGACAAGTCGTTCGGCGCCCCGCGCATCACCAAGGACGGCGTCACCGTCGCCAAGGAGATCGAGCTCGAGGACAAGTTCGAGAACATGGGCGCGCAGATGGTGCGTGAGGTCGCTTCGAAGACCAACGACATCGCCGGCGACGGCACGACCACCGCGACCGTTCTCGCCCAGGCCATCGTCCAGGAAGGCAACAAGGCCGTTGCCGCCGGCATGAACCCGATGGATCTGAAGCGCGGCATCGACCTCGCCGTCACCGAAGTCGTTACCGCTCTCGGCAAGGCTGCCAAGAAGATCAAGACCTCCGAGGAAGTCGCCCAGGTCGGCACGATCTCGGCCAATGGCGACGAGTCGGTCGGCAAGATGATCGCAGAAGCGATGCAGAAGGTCGGCAACGAAGGCGTCATCACCGTCGAGGAAGCCAAGACCGCCGAGACCGAGCTGGAAGTCGTCGAAGGCATGCAGTTCGACCGCGGCTATCTCTCGCCCTACTTCGTCACCAACGCCGACAAGATGGTCGCCGATCTGGAAGACGCCTACATCCTGCTGCACGAGAAGAAGCTCTCCAACCTGCAGGCCATGCTGCCGGTCCTGGAAGCCGTCGTTCAGACCTCGAAGCCGCTGCTCATCATCTCGGAAGACGTCGAAGGCGAGGCTCTGGCCACGCTGGTCGTCAACAAGCTGCGCGGCGGCCTGAAGATCGCCGCCGTCAAGGCTCCGGGCTTCGGCGACCGCCGCAAGGCCATGCTGGAAGACATCGCCATCCTGACCGGTGGCCAGGTCATCTCGGAAGACCTCGGCATCAAGCTTGAGAATGTCGGCCTCAACATGCTCGGCCGCGCCAAGAAGGTGTCGATCTCCAAGGAGAACACCACCATCGTCGACGGCGCCGGCAAGAAGGCCGAGATCCAGGGCCGCGTTGCCCAGATCAAGCAGCAGATCGAGGAGACCACCTCGGACTACGACAAGGAGAAGCTGCAGGAGCGTCTGGCCAAGCTCGCGGGCGGCGTCGCGGTGATCCGCGTCGGCGGCGCGACCGAGGTCGAGGTCAAGGAAAAGAAGGACCGCGTCGACGACGCTCTGAACGCGACCCGCGCGGCCGTTGAAGAAGGCATCGTCCCCGGCGGCGGCGTCGCGCTGCTGCGCGCTTCGCACGCCGTCAAGGCGACCGGCGTCAATGCCGACCAGGCCGCGGGCATCGCCATCGTTCGTCGCGCGCTGCAGGCTCCGGCCCGCCAGATCGCGGCCAACGCCGGTGCCGAGGCTTCGATCGTTGCCGGCAAGATCCTCGAGAACAAGGCTGCGACCTACGGCTTCAACGCCCAGACCGGCGAGTATGGCGACATGATCGGCATGGGCATCGTCGACCCGGTCAAGGTCGTTCGCACCGCTCTCCAGGACGCGGCCTCGGTCGCCGGCCTGCTGGTCACCACCGAAGCCATGATCGCCGAGGCTCCGAAGAAGGAAGCCGCCGGCGGTATGCCGGGCGGCATGCCTGGCGGCGGCATGGGCGGCATGGGCGGCATGGACTTCTAAGAAGTCCGGTCCCACAGAGAATATGGAAAGGGCGGCAGACATGTCGCCCTTTTTGTTTGGCATGCGGGCAGCCGGTCCAAAGGCGGGCTTCTATACTGTTGCGAACTGTTGCGATTGGCGAAGGCCCGCGCAACAGCCGATCTCCCCTCTTGAGGGGGAGATGCCCGGCAGGGCAGAGGGGGTCGCCGCGCGTAAGGCTCCGGCGACGACTCCCTTGCAACGGGAGGCGCTGGCGCTCCACGCGCGGCGATCCTCTCTGTCGCCTTCGGCGACATCTCCCCCTCAAGGAGGGAGATCAGCAGCGACAGCGCCAGCGCTCGGCCATCCCTGCGCCAACCTGATTCGCGCCGCGGACGGGCGATAGTCGAGGCGATGGGCTATGTGAAGGGATACACCAGTTCGCTTTATCTATCCGCCAGCGCCAGCTTGGCCCCCAGCATGACGAAGGCGCCGGCGAAAGTGCGGCGCATCCAGGTCAGCACCATCGGCCGCGACACGACATGGCTGCGCACCGAAGCCGCGAACACGCCGTAGACGACGAAGACAAGGAAGGTCATCAGCATGAAGACGCCGGACAGTTCCAGCATCCTGGCGAAAGCGTGCGGCTCCGTGGTGCTGACGAATTGCGGCAGGAAGGCGAAGAAGAAGATTGACAGTTTTGGGTTCAAGATGTTGACCAGGATGCCGGAGGTGATCACCTTTCGGACAGAGCGTGGCGCGGCGTTCTGATCGAGAGCAAGGCCGCCCTTCTCCTTCAGCGTGTTCCAGGCCATGTAGAGCAGATAGGCGACGCCCAGATATTTCAGAGTCTCGAAGGCGACGGCGCTTGTGTGCAGCACCGCCGCAAGGCCGGTGATGGCCGCCGCCATGTGCGGGATGATGCCCAGCGTGCAGCCGAAAGCGGCGATGATCGCGGCGCGAGCGCCGCGTGAGAGGCCGGCGCTCAGCGTGTAGAGAACGCCAGTGCCGGGCGAAGCGACGATAATCAGCGACGTCAACAGGAATTCGATGCTCACGGTTTCCTCCATGGCCTGCACGGCGCGGAAGGTATCGGGAGGTCCGAGCGTGGGCAAGCGGGGAAGAAAGTAATCTCCCCCTTGTGGTCCCCTCGCGAGGAGATGTCGCCGAAGGCGACAGAGGGGGCTCGCCTCGTGTAGAGCGCGGCCTTTTCCGCGACGCGATCACGTTGGCGATTTATGTGAGACGACCCCCTCTGACCGCTTCGCGGCCATCTCCCCTCGAGGGGGGAGATCACGCTCTCCACCGCCAGCCCATGGGCGGCCCTTGCCATCAGGCAGTCGTCGCCGCCGGGCATGCAGGCGCGGCAGACATGCGGGCGGGCTTCGTAAATCGCGCAGGCCGTCTGCTTGCCCACCTCGCCGTGAAGCGCGGCGCAGCGGCCGTCCTCGCAGCGCATGCCTGACAGGTCGGTCGCGACCAGCTCGTCGGGGATGCGGTCGAGCTCGGCATCCTCTTCGGTCGAAAAGCGCGGCCAGTCCGCCGAATAGGCGCAGCAGGCGCCGCAGCTCTGGCAGTCGAAGGCGGCTGATGCGTCAAGCAGGGTCGGGCAGGGTCGGTCGTGCGGCAAGGCTATCCTCATGCTGGCAAGTGCCTTTAGCACGGAGCCGGGAAATGCGTCGCATCCGGCCGAGGAAAAAATTTTGTTTTGCCGGGAACCCTTTTGCCGGCTGGCGGTTTTGTCCCTGTTATCGGCAGTTCACGAGTATCGAGAAAAGCTGATAACAAAAGACGCCTCCCGCGCCCTGAAAAGCGCGAGAGGCGTTTTCCATTCGCCTTACATGATCGTGCTCATCATCGGCAGGATTTCATAGCGGAAGCCGCGGCCGGAACGCGCCACCGGGTCGCCTTCGGTAACCGCCCTGGCGTCGGCTTCCGTGCCGACCTGCAGGATCAGAAGCCCCCACGGTCCGGCTGGATCGGCGACTGGGCCGGCAATCATCATTCTGCCTTCACGAAGCAGGCCGCGCAGATAGTCGACATGCGCATTCATCAGCGCCCTCTCCTCCTCCGTCAGGGTGAAGGCGAAATCCGGACGCGGCGGAATCAGCCGGCAATGGAAGACCGAAGGCGACCTGGCAGCCGTCTCCTTGGCAAGGAATTCGTCCAACCAGCCCAGAACGCGCTCCCAACCAGAACCGTGATCGCGGCAGGAGTCCCGTCGCGACCCGAAGCCGTCATGGCGCAGCGTCAGCCGGGTGCCGTTCTCGACGGCTTCGAGCGTATAGGTGACGGTGGTGAGGTTATCGCCGTCCCAGGGCGCCTTCCAGGTCATCACCAGACGATGCGGCGGCTCGACCTCGAGATACTCGCCGGCGACATGGAAGTCCTGCCCGTCCGCGCCCTTGCCTTCCGAGCGCCAGGCGCCGCCCGGCCGGACATCGGCCGTGTGCTTCGTCGTCCGGTACATGTTGTCGGCGCCCCACCAGAGCGGGATCTGGTCCTCAGCGGTAATGGCGCGGAAGACGCGCTCCGGCGGCACGGCGATCGTCACCGTGGCAAGGATGGTACCGGCGGAAATGTCGGCGATCGCGCGCGGCTTGTCTTGGATGGCCATCATTCATTCTCCAGGTAGGATTTGAGATTGCCGAGGCTGTGCTGCCAGAAGTCTCGGTAAGGCAGGATCCAGTCGGCGACATCCTTCAATTCCGCCGGCTCCAGCCGGTAGACTCGCTCGCGGCCCTGCCGCTGCTCGGAAACGACGTTGAGCTCGCGCAGTATCCTCAGATGCTTGGAAATGGCCGGCCGACTCTGCGAGAAGGCGGACGCCAGTTCGTTGACCGGCGCGGGGCCCTGCCGCAGCCGGTCGAGGATGGCGCGCCGCGTCGGATCGGCGATGGCGCGGAAGACGGAACGGTCGTGCTCAGCCTGCGGCATAATGCGTATCCATTTGGTTACATATTATGCCGAATTCGGTCGCCGGTCAATTATCCTCGACCGGTGTGCTTTGGCGCAACGGAACCGCGAAGCACTCCGGCCCGTTTCTCCTCGCGAATTGGATCTCCGGGAGATGCGGAGATGGTGAACATGGACCAAATAGTGGGCTTGGCGAAGCAGATCAAAGGTTCGATCCGGCAAGCCATAGGCAAGGCCGCCGGCAACCGGCCGATGGAAATCAGGGGCATGGCGGACAAGTCGGCAGGCCAGGTGCAGAAGGCCTGTGGCGACATGAAAGCCATGCTCAAAAAAGCGATGTGACCAGCAGGCCCCGCGGTCAGATCTCGAACGCCCGGCACGGGCTGTCCGTCATGCCGACAGCGGCGTGATGCGGCAGGCCGCACGGAACTCAAACATTGCCCGTTCGTTGTCGTGGCGGATGCGGTTGGCGCACCCCGCTCCTATTCCAGGCCCAGGAGATGCGGATATGGTGAACAGGCATCAAGTTGCCGGCATCGCCAAGCAGGTAAAAGGCAGGCTGAAGCAGGCGGCCGGCAAGGCCACCGGCAGCCGGCGCTTGCAGGTGGAAGGCATGTCCGAAAGAATCGCCGGCAGGGTGCGCAAGGCCTATGGCGACGTGAAGGACAAGGCTCGCAAGGCGCTCTGACTCCATACGCCGCGAGGCAATGGCCGACCCGCGCGCCGGCCTGTTCGTCTTTGAGCGCCGACGGCGTCAACACCGCAGAACAGCTCGAACAACAGGCCTGGACAACTCTACCCGGCGTGCTTTCTCCCTTCAGGTGGCCCAGCTTTTGGTGAAGGCGTTGGTGAAAACGACCTCGCCATGGTCGCCGGCCGCCTCAGCCAGGACGACGTCCATGTGGTCAACGGTCACCCGCGCCAGCGCAAAGCCGCCCATGAAGGCCGCCTTCGGCTTGACGAGGTCGAGCCCGTCGCGCCGGTAGATCATCGGCACTGCGTGCTGATGGCCGTGAAAAATGGCGATCACATTATAACCCTTCAGCGTGGCGAGAAGCGCCTGGCGGTCGGCGTCGCCCCACCAGTGCGGGCGGCCGGCGCCGCCTTCGCCATAGGTGCGCTTCACTGGATCCCAGCGCTCGACCGAGAAGGTGTCCCAACCATAGTGCTGGAAGAGAATCACCGGACGGCCGTCGCCGGCATAGGTCGCCAGATCCTGCTTCAGCCATGGCAGGCTGCCTATCGCGTCATGGCCGGTGTCGCCGGCGAAGCGATGCGTCTGGACGAGGTGCAGGCCGCCCCAATCCCAGGAATAGCAATCGGTGTCGACATCGTAATTGGTCGCCGGCACCGGCGGCTTGAAGAAAACGCCGGGGCGATGGTTGACTTCGACATAGTCGCGCATCTCGCGACGGTACCAGTCGACATGGCGCGTCGGCCCATTCTGGTCGAGATCGTGATTGCCGAGCCCGACATAGACCGGGACATGCACGCGATCAGGGCCGATGCCTTGCTGGTAGCGCTGGCTGAACTGCAGAAGCTGCGTGCCTTCGCTCGGCTCAGTGATCTGGCCGCCGCCATCGTCGGTGATGTCGCCCCCGGTGACGACCCCGAGCGGCGTGCCGATGCGTGTGCCGGCCGAGCGCAGGCCGGTGGCAGCGCCGTTGATCTCGGCCGGCCACTCTTTGTCGTCGATTGCGTTGAGCGCGGCCACATTGCGCAGCAATGCCGCATCGGTCTTGCCTTCCTGCTCGCAATGCGGGCTGAGCCCGGTCGCCATGCGGCAGGCATGGATATCGGCGATGAACAAAAAGGTGGCGTCAATCGGCTGGATAGGCTGGCCGGTCTGGGCGAAAGTGGTGTCCGGCAGGGCGCAGGTCGCGGCAAGGCCGGCCACCCGGGCCAGGAAATCGCGCCGGGACAAGAATGCTGAGGATAAGCGATTCATCATCGCGCCATTGGAACATTTTCAGCGCCGGATCGTCCAGATTGGCGGCTCTTTTCAAGCATTGGTTGAATTCGTGAAGGGCACTTTGGGTCGACAGCGCAGAGAGGGTCTGTCATTCCTTCCAGAACACATTTCCAGGGGAGAAGGCATGAAACCCGTGACGACCTGTGTGGCCCTCTCCATGCTTGCCCTCACCGGCACCGCCGAGGGGGCCGACTGCGTGGACGCCAAATCCGCCAAGGCCGGCTTCGTGCTGGAGAAGCCCGGCATCCGCAGCGAGTTCCGGCCGGCGCCGGGCGGCATGGTCGCGGTCGCCAACAACTACCAGTCGCAATCGCCGCAGACGCAATATCTCTACGCCGGGCTGATCGAGATTTTCCGCGATAGCGACACGGGCCGGCTGTCAATGATCCCGCTCGGCGACCTCAAAAAGCTCTTCCCGCTGAAGGCCGGTGCCAAGAGCAAGACCGAGTTCGTGCGGCTTTCGGCGAAGAAGGCGCCGAAGGGCACCGAAACACTGGCTTTAAGCGTCAAGGGCAAGGACACCTACAAGCTGGGCGACTGCAAATACACGGTGCTGACGGTGAAAGAGACGCTGACCGGCGATTCCGGCACGGTGATCGACAGCTTCACCGCGCTCTATTCGCCCGACCTGCAAGCGGTGCTGGCGCGGCGCTACGACGAGGGGACGAGCGCGCAGAGCGAAGTGGGGTTCGAGACGATCAAGCCGCTGAGGGAGTGAAAGGCTGCCTTTCAGTCAGGGACTTAAGATGATCCTCATACCGGCATCAGCGGATTGCCTGCTGCCGCACCACCCTGCGGCGTCGTCTGGCGGGCGAACCGTTCTGTGATGGCGGGGGCTCGACCCGCTCCAAACCCTCCAGGCACTGCCGCAACACACCGGCATCCTGCTCGGCCTTGGCCATCGACATGGCGCCGGAGTAAGCCGCCACCGTCAGCGCGGCAAAGCGGTCGGGATCGGTCCCACCTTCCCGGCCGGCCTCCTGATCGGCGCGCACCTTGTCGGAGATCGCCCGCCGCCAGCCGGCGAAGATATCGGCCAACGCAATACGGAAATCGGGATCGGCGAGCGACAGCTCATGCGCCAGATTGTTGAGCGGGCAGCCGCGCACATAGCCCTGCTGCTCGAGCGCGGCCGCTACCGCCTCAAACACGGCACGCACGCCCTTGCGCGCCGAAGGCGCCGCCCGCACCGGCTCGATCCAGGTCTCCTCAACCGCGGCCGCCACCCGCTCCTCGATCACCGCCAGCGCCAGCGCCTTCTTGGTCGGGAAATGATGGTGCAGCGCGCCGCCGGTGACGCCGGCCGCCGCCATCAGGTCGCCGAGGCTCGAGGCGTGATAGCCGCGCGCCTGGAAGCAACCTTCCGCCACGTCGAGCACGCGCCGCCGCATGCCCTGCGGATCGTTAGTGCGCTTCTTGCGCATCGCCACCTCCGTGGGAGAGAAGGGGAAGAACGTAGCATATTGACAAAACAGGACAACCGGTCTGTTTATAAACAGGATGAACACCCTGTTTTCGAGAGTCTAGCCATGAACAGACCTTCCCGCCTTGCGTCGCCGATCGTGGAGCTCAGGCAATACACATTGAAACCCGGCCAGCGCGAAACGCTTATCGCGCTGTTCGACCGGGAGTTCATCGAGAGCCAGGAAGCCGCGGGCATGACCATCATCGGCCAGTTCCGCGACCTCGACCGTCCCGACATGTTCATCTGGCTGCGCGGCTTCGCCGACATGGAGGCCAGGAGGAAAGCGCTCACCGCTTTCTATGACGGCCCGGTGTGGGCCGAGCATCGCAACGCCGCCAATGCGACGATGATCGATTCCGACGACGTGCTGTTGCTGAAGCCCGCATGGCCGGACGCCGGCTTCGACCTGTCGAAGCGGGAGCGGTCGACCGTGAGCGAAGGCGAAAGCAAAAGTGCGCAGCCTCACTTAGACGGCATTGTTGAGATTTCGATTCATCATTTGCGCCACGGCATGGAAACCGGATTCGCCGAGCGTTTCCGGGCGAAAATGGTTCCGCAACTGACGGCGAACGGTGCCCGGCTGCTCGGCGCCTTTGTCAGCGAGCATGCCGAAAACACTTTTTCCCGGCTGCCGGTGCGAGCCGGCGAAAATGTCTTCATCGTCGTCGTTGGTTTCGGCGACGCCCATGCGAACTATCGGAACGACCTTGGCGCTTCCCCGGCATGGCAGGCGGTTCGCCAAACCATGCAGGCTGCTTCGACGAAGCCGGCAGAGATGTTGCGCCTCACGCCTACGGCCCGATCGCTGTTGCGGTAGTCACTCGGCTGGCAGCACGTCGGCTATTGCCTTGGCGACGAAGGCCGGGTCTTCCCAATGCGGGTTGTGGCCGCAGTCCTGCGCCCAGACGAGACGCGATCCGGCAAGCGCCTCGGCCAAAGCCTCCTGGTGCGCTTGGCCGAAGAGCGGATCGCAGGCGCCGGCAATGATCAACGTCCGGACCCGCACGGCCCGCGCCGCCGCGGTCAGATCCGTCCGGCGGATTTCTTCGAGAATGGCGCGCCAGCGCGCCGCCGGCATCGCCGAAGCGTCCGCCGCTAGGCCGGCAAGAAGGGCCCGCGGCACGCCGGACCCGCAGGCGTGCCACCAGTCGTAGAACGGATCAGTCGGCGAGATCGGGTCGCGCAGTTCCGCCACGCCGTCAACCAACGGATGGTCCGGCGCGAAATCTGCCTTCAGCGCCCCGGCCAGGATGACCAGCCCGCCGACCAGTTCCGGATGCCGCGCGGCCACCTGCATGGCGACCATGCCACCCAGCGAATGGCCGAGAACGACCGGCCGGGCGAGCCGCAGGTTGCGGATCAGCCCGGCGACATCGTCGGCGAAATCGGCGATGCCAAAGCCCCTGCCCGCCTGCGAGGCGCCATGGCCGCGCAGGTCCGGCATGACCAGCCGCCGCGCGGAAAGATGCGGCGCCAGCAACGAGAAACTGCGGCTGGTGTCGGTGAAGCCGTGCACCAGGACGAGCGGCGGTTCCGAGCCGGCGACCTCGACATAGGCGAGGTCGAGGCCACCGACATCGACGAATCGCTTGCGGCCGGCCCAGGCGTCCTGCTCGCCCCCCTGTCCCGACAGATCCAATGCCGCGGGCCTCACAGTCCAAGCTTTTCCTTGACCGCGGCGAGGCCGGGCTTGCCGTCGAAGGTGGTGACGCCGGCAAGCCAGGCGTCGACACGATCCTTGTTGAGCGTGATCGACTTAAGCGCCGCTTCCTCCGGCTTCATGCCGTCATTGATGAGGTAGCCCATGCCGACATTTTCCAGATCGATGTCGAAGGCAAGGTTCTTCAGGAACTGCGCCACGTTCGGGCACTCCTGCAGGAATCCCTTGCGCACCTGGGTCGTCACCGTCGCGGCGCCGAAATTCGGGCCGAAGAACTTGTCGCCGCCGGTCAGATACTTGAAGTCGTACATCGTGTTCATCGGATGGGGCGCCCAGCCCTGGAAGACGATGAACTGCTTCTCCTTGATCTCGTAGCCGACCTCCGAGAGCATGCCGGCTTCGCTCGATTCGACCACCTGCCAGCCGTCGAGCTGGAACTGAGGATCGGCGATAGCATCCATCATCAGCTGGTTCGAGCCGGGCTCGATGCCGTACATCTTCTTCCCGAACTTGTCGGCGAATTTGTGCAGGTCGGAGAGATCCTTGACGCCGGCTTCCCAGACATAGGTCGGCACGGCGAAGGTGTATTTGGCGCCGACCAGATTGACCCGCACATTCTCGATCGAGCCGTCCTTCCTGTAAGGCTCGTAATAAGTGACCATCGCCGGATCCCAGTAGCCGAGGAACAGGTCGAGGTCTTTGTTCTTCATGCCTTCGTAGATGACGTTGATGCCAAGCACGTCGCTCTGCGGCTCATAGCCGAGCACCTGGAGCAGGACCTTGGCCACGCCCGTCGTGAAGGCGAGATCGTTCCAGCCGGGCTCGGCCATTCGTACCACCTTACATTCCTCCGCCTCGGCCGCCTGAACGGTTTGAGCGGCCACCATCAAGGCAGCGAGACAGACGCCATTCGCAAGCAAGCGCACCATTCCGGTTCTCCTCTGTTGACCATTTGGTCATGTTATTGTCCCAGTGGTCAATGATTGATCTGAGCGGGCGAAAATGTCAACATGGAGTCGCAAACATGGATCGATCCGGTGAAGCTCACACGTCTCAGCGACATACGCCGCAAGGAGTTGCGGCAAGCGGCCTTTGCGGTGCTCGAGCGCGAGGGCATTGCCGGCGCCACCTTGGAAAAGGTCGCGGCCCAGGCCGGCGCCTCGAAGGGCATCGTGCTGCACTATTTCCGCAACAAGCAGGAATTGTTCGAGCACGCGATGCGCGAGGCCAATGCCGTGCTGTGCAACGCGGTGGTGGCGCGGCTCAAGCGCGCGCGAACGCCGATGGAGCGGCTGGACGCGGTGATCGAGGGCAATTTCGAGGAGCATTTGTTCCTGCCGCCGCTCTGTCACGCCTGGCTGTCGCTCTGCGCCGAGGTGCCGCGCGACGAGAAGCTGGCGCGCATCCAGCGAGTGATCCACGCGCGCATGCGCTCGAACCTGTTGTCCGGCCTGCGCGGCCTCGCATCGCCGGAGTTGGCCGCGGAGATCGTACTCGGCGTCACCGCTCTGATCGACGGGCTGTGGCTCAGGCTTGGCCTGCAGCCGGGCAGCGTCTCGCGCGCGCAGGCGGTCCGCCAGGTCAAGGACTATGTCGCGGGGCGGCTCGCGCTGCGCCAGCCCGCTGCCATCGGCCTGGCGGTCGGATAACAGAGTCTACTCCCCGACCTCATCCTCCAGGTTGCGGAAACCGAGCGCCTCGACCTCCACCAGGATCTGCTCGCGGATCCAGCGATGCGGCGCCTCGTCGTCATGGCGGGCGTGCCAGTACATCCTGACCGCCGGCGAGGGAATCGAGATCGGCGCCCGGTAGATGCCGAGCGGCAAGGGTTTCGCCGCCACCGCCGCGAACTGCATTGGAACGGCCGCCAGATAGGGTCCGCTCGCCACGGCCAGCGCGACCGCCTGGAAATGCGGCAAGGCAAGCGTGACCCGGCGCGTCCGGCCCATCTTCCCCAGCGCGTCATCGGTGAAGCCCGACATCGAGCCGTCGATGGAGCGCAGCGCGTGCGGCAGCTCGCAGAAGAGATCGAGCGGCACCTGCTCGCCTTCGGCGATGCCGGCCCGATTGAGCGCTGCATTGCCCTTCGCCGCGATGACGGCGAAGGGCGAGCCGAACAGCGGTACGCTGGAAACCCATTCGGCGACTTCCAGGGGACGCTCCAGCGCCACGTCGATTTGGTCCTCCTGCAACAGTTTCGAGACGTCGCCGATGGCGCTGTCGAGGAAGCGGAACGACACTGATGGCGCCACCGCCGTGATGCGCGCGGCAAAGGGCGGCATCAGGAGCATGGAAAAGAAATCCGCGCCCATGAAGGTGAAGGTCCGCTCCAGCCTTGCCGGATCGAAGTCCTTCGCCGGCTGGAAAGCACGCTCGATCTCGCGCAGCGCGGCACGCACAGGCTCGGCCAGGCTTTCGGCGCGGGGCGTCGGCACCATGTCGTTGCCGCGCCGCACGAAGAGCTGGTCGTTGAGCGAATGCCGCAGGCGGTTGAGCGCGGCGCTCACCGCAGGCTGGCTGAGGCCGATCTGCTCGCCAGCGCGCGTCACGCTTTTCTCGCGCAAAAGCGCGTCGAGCACCCTCACCAGGTTGAGATCGAGCGCGTTCAAATTCATCGCATTAATTCAGCCCATATGATCATTCGATTTCCATCTCCCACGCGTCGCTGGTTAGTTCGCCGTCGACGCCGCTTCGCCGGCCCAACACAAAGCAGAGACACCATGACAATGATCAACCGGACCATCGCAGGCAAGGAACTCCTTTGGTTCAACAACACGCTCGTCGCCATCCAGGTCTCTTCGGCCGACGGAGAGGACGGCATCTGCGTCATCGAGCATCGCCTGCCCTATGGCGATTCCCCGCCGCTGCATATGCACCGCAACGAAGACGAGGTATTTCACATCCTCGAAGGACAAATGCGTTTCCAGATCAACGGCCATGAGCGGGTCGTGGCCGCGGGCGAAACCGTCATCGCGCCGAAGGGCCTGCCGCATACATACAGGGTCGAATCTCCGCAAGGCGCGCATACGCTCACCGTCACGAGCGGCTCGGATTTCGAGACGATGGTGCGCCTGGCGAGCCGCCCCGCCGAACGGCCGGACCTGCCGCAGCCGGGGGCGCCGATGCCCGAGATGATGGCGACGCTGACGAGACTCTGCGCCGAGAACGGCATCGACATCGTTGGACCGCCGATGGAGGGCTGATCTGGCCCACAAGGGGGGAGATCGGCAGCCCCCTTCAACCGATTTGCATCTTCCTCGCCCGCAATCTCCGCTTGAAGGGTTTTGTGCAACGCGATACGCCCTTGCGCAAATCGACAGACCGGAGATTTCCCGTGAGCGCTGAGAAGACCAGAGCCGAAACCGATACATTCGGTCCCATCGAGGTCGCGGCCGACCGCTACTGGGGCGCGCAGGCGCAGCGTTCGCTCGGCAATTTCAAGATCGGTTGGGAAAAGCAGCCGGCCTCGATCGTGCGCGCACTGGGCATCGTCAAGCGCGCCGCGGCCGAAGTGAACATGGAGATGAAACGGCTGGATCCAGCCATCGGCAAGGCAATCGTGGACGCCGCGCAGGAAGTGATCGACGGCAAGCTCAACGACCATTTCCCGCTCGTGGTCTGGCAGACCGGCTCGGGCACGCAGTCCAACATGAATGCCAACGAAGTGATCTCCAACCGGGCGATCGAGATGCTCGGCGGCGTGATGGGCTCCAAGAAGCCCGTGCACCCGAATGACCACGTCAATATGAGCCAGTCGTCGAACGACACCTATCCGACGGCCATGCATATCGCCTGCGCCGAGCGGGTCGCGCATCACCTGATCCCAGCGCTCCACCATCTGCACAAAGCGCTCGACGCCAAGGCCCGCGCCTTCAACCACATCATCAAGATCGGCCGCACCCACACGCAGGACGCCACACCCCTTACGCTCGGCCAGGAATTCTCCGGCTATGCCGCGCAGGTCGCGTCATCGATCAAGCGCATCGAGCAGACGCTGCCCGGCCTGCAGGAACTGGCGCAGGGCGGCACCGCGGTCGGCACCGGGCTCAACGCGCCGGTTGGCTTTGCGGAAAAGGTGGCGGACCGGATCGCCGCCATCACCGGCATCGCCTTCGTCACGGCGCCGAACAAGTTCGAGGCGCTCGCAGCACACGATTCCATGGTGTTCTCGCATGGCGCGATCAACGCGGCGGCGGCGGCGCTCTTCAAGATCGCCAACGACATCCGCCTGCTCGGTTCAGGCCCGCGCTCGGGCCTCGGCGAGCTGTCGCTGCCGGAGAACGAGCCGGGCTCGTCGATCATGCCGGGCAAGGTCAACCCGACGCAGTGCGAGGCGCTGACGCAGGTCTGCGTGCAGGTGTTCGGCAACAATGCCGCGCTAACCTTCGCCGGCAGCCAGGGCCATTTCGAGCTCAACGTCTACAACCCGCTGATGGCCTATAATTTCCTGCAGTCGGTGCAGCTGCTTGCCGACGCTTCCGTATCCTTCACCGACAATTGCGTCGTCGGCATCGAGGCGCGGGAAGACAACATCAAGGCGGCGCTGGAGCGCTCGCTGATGCTGGTGACGGCGCTCGCCCCCACCATCGGCTACGACAACGCCGCCAAGATCGCCAAGACCGCGCACAAGAACGGCACCACGCTGCGCGAGGAAGCCTTGGCCACCGGGCTGGTCAGCGAGGCCGACTACGACCGGCTGGTGCGGCCCGAGGACATGACGCATCCGGGGTAGTTCTCACGGCGCGGACAGGCCAAAGGGGTCGTCGTTCCAGGGCGAAGACGACCCGATCGGGCGTTTCGGCTAGTCCCCGAGGTCTGCGACTGCAGCCCCAACCGATAGTTTGGCTATTTTGCGGGGGCACAATTTACTCGTTAATCCCAATCCGCCGACACGATTTTCGCGCGCGTCCGCCGGTCACCGAAACATACTGCCTGTGAACAATGTGTCGCCGCATCGGCGGCTTTGGTGAACAGTCTTCGTCGTCTATCTGACTGGGCATTCAACACGATTCGGAGACTCGCCAATGTCCATCAACACTTCCGCCGCCGGTACCAGCATCGCGTCCAACAGTGCCACCACCATCCTGCTCGGTCGTATCCTGCTCGCCGTCATCTTCCTGCTTTCCGGCTTCGGCAAGCTTACCGCCATTTCCGGCACCGCCGGCTATTTCGGCGCCCTCGGCCTGCCGCTTCCGACCGTGACGGCCGTCGTGGTCGGCCTCATCGAGCTGCTCGGCGGCCTTGCCATTCTTGTCGGGTTCCAGACGCGGATCGCCGCCTGGTTGCTCGCCATCTTCACGATCGCTACCGGCCTGGTTGCTCACACCGGCTGGGCCGACCAGATGCAGATGATCCAGTTTCTCAAGAACCTCGCCATCACCGGTGGCTTCATCCTGCTCGCCTCCTCCGGCGCCGGCGCCTATTCGATCGACGCCAAGCGCGGCTGATCTCCTTCCCCTCCCAAGCTGAAACTTTGGCGGCGCGGAATTTTTCGCGCCGCTTTTTCGTTTTCCCGAGTGCAGGCGTACACTGCACCGAGAGCCGGTGCATTCCCGGATACCGGCAAGGGAGGTGGGCCATGAACCGCAACGCGTTGCTTCTCGCCTCGCGGCTCCTGCTTGCCGCGCTGTTCGTGCCCTCGGGCTTCCAGGTGCTGACCAACATATCCGGCACGATCGATTACTTCACCGGCCTCGGCCTGCCGCTACCGACCCTGGCGGCCTGGGGCACCGGCCTGTTCGAGCTGATCGCCGGACTTTTGATTCTTGTCGGTTTTCAGACGCGGATCGCGGCGCTGCTGCTTGCCGCCTTCACTATCGTCGCCGGCTTCATCGGCCATTTCGGCCAGGGCGGCGAGGATGCGACCCTCGCCTTCATGCACCGGCAGATGCTGATGAAGGACATTGCCATTGCCGGGGGCTTCCTGGCGCTCGCCATGGCCGGCGCCGGCGCATGGTCGGCCGACGGCCGCCCTTTTGGCGTCGGTGCCGAGATCACCTGATCCGTCACTTGACGGAAATGCTCGGCCCGCCCTCGACCGCCAGCACCAGGCGGCGGTTGGTGATGCGCGCGAGTTGCGCCAGCCGGCCGGCCGGCCGCTCGCCATAGAGGTCGGCAAGCGAGGCCGGCAGCACCAGCGCAAGCGCACCGTTGCCGCGGCTTTCCCATTTCAGCCGCGGCATGCCCCCGGGCATCGCGGCCGTCAGCAGGTAGACGACACGCATCATTGCCGCCAGCACGCGGGCGCGCTCGAGCATGCGCGGCGGCGCCAGGGTCTTGATCTCGGCCGCGATCGCATCGTTGAAGATGCCGTCATGGCGATAGGCGTTGGTCAGGGCCAGATAGGCGCGGCCAGGATGGTCGACGCCGATAAAGGACGCATGCGCGATGATGTTGAGCGACTGCCGGCCGCGATATTCGGGATGCGCCCGCCAGCCGATATCGGCAAGCAGGCAGGCGGCGTGGCGGTAGCGCGCCTCATCCACCGTCTCGTCGATGCCGAAGGCCTTGAAAGCCTTGTCCGTCCAGTCGACGAGGTCATGCGCGTGATGGACCGACCGCGAGCGCAGCAGCGCCAGTTCCTCCGCCGCGGAGATCAGCGGATCGGCCTTCTGCTCGGCGGCGTCGAGCAGCGAATAGAGGAAGCCTTCGCGCACGCCCTGCGCCGAGACGACGATCTTCGAGGGCTGCATTGCCGCCATGATTTCCTGCAGCACGACCGCACCGTAAGGCAGCAGCGAGCGGCGGTTCTTGGAGACGCCTTCGATGCCCTTGACCTTTTCGACCTCGCCCTTGGCCACCTGCCTGAGGAAGTTCAGGGCGCTGTCGGCGGCGATCTCGTAATGATGCATGACGCCGAGCGGGTAGTTGGTCATTTCCATATGGAGCCGGGCGAGGTTTCGCCAGGTTCCGCCGACGGCGTAGAAC
>NZ_RZSV01000078.1:0-24263 GCF_004023205.1 Mesorhizobium sp. M1A.F.Ca.IN.020.03.2.1
GCTCTATACGGCCCATCCCGGCAGCGGGCTGAGGCGGCTGCTGGAACCGGAGGACGGGTCGCATGAGCACGCGGCCGAGCCGCAGCCGCCCTACTGGGCCTATGCCTGGGCGGGCGGCGCAGTGCTGGCGCGCTATGTTCTCGACCGGCCGTCAACCGTTGCGGGCCGGCGCGTGCTCGACCTCGGCGCCGGTTCCGGCCTTGTCGGTATCGCCGCGGCGCGAGCCGGGGCTAGGAAAGTGACCGCGGCGGAGATCGACCGCAACGGCATCGTCGCGCTCCGCCTCAACGCGGAGGCCAACGGCGTCGCCATCATCATAATCGGCGAGGACATCAGCGCCTGTCCGCCGCCGTCGGTCGACATTGTGCTCGCCGGCGACGTTTTCTACGGGCAAGCGGTCGCGCGGCGGATCGTCCCCTTCCTCGACCGCTGCCTTGCCGCGGGCATCGAGGTGCTGGTCGGCGACCCGGGCCGCGCCTGGCTGCCCAGGCGGCGGCTTCGCCTGCTTGGCGAGTATCAGGTGCCTGATGTCGGCGGAAACGGCGGTAGCGCGCCGAAACCGAGCGGGATATTTGCGTTCCTTCCCAGCGAGCCCTGATCAGCCCGCCGGCACACTCATCCGCGCGGCGAGAAAATCCGGCAGGTCGGCGACCGAATCCAGGATGACGTCGGCCATCGGCGACAGCGAGTCACGCGTGCCCGTGCCGGAAAGCACGCCGATCGCCAGGCCGCAGCCGCCGGCGCGCGCCATTTCGAGATCGTGGCGATTGTCGCCGACCATGGCGATCTCGCCAGCCTTCAGTCCCGTCAGATCGCAGAACGCGATGACCGTGTCGGGCGCGGGCTTCGGGTTCGCGACCGCATCATAGCCGAAGGCGGCGTCGAAGAGCTGCGCGACACCGAGCGTGGCGAGCGTCTTCTCGGCGCCGCTGGTGGAATCGTTGGTGGCGACGCCCAGCCGAAAGGATCGCTTGTGCAGCGCCCGCAGCGATTCGACGATACCGGGCAGCGCGACAGCCATCGACGAGCCCTGAACCGAAGTGATCTCGTTGAAGCGGGCGACGGCCAGCATCTGGTCCTCCTCCGACAGGCGCGGGAACCAGAGCTCGACGACGTCCATGTTCGAGCCCGAGGCAAAGATCGAATCGGGCTTGAAGCGCTTGCTGACGAAATCGAAGCCGGCGGCGGCGAGCAACCTGTCGGCTTTCCAGCGATCGCCTTCGGCGGCGTCCATGGCCATGAAGTCGGCAATGCCGAGCCAGGTAGCGTTGAAGTCGACAAGCGTGCCGTCCTTGTCGAACAGAATTCCCTTGATATCCGCCAATCCGTTTACTCCGCGCCACGCAATTGGTGGATATGAGCCACCAATCCGGCAGTCGAGGCGTCGCGTTTTGCGGCAGTCTCCTTGCCTTCCACGACAGGCAGCAGGCCTGTCGCCAGTTCCTTGCCGAGTTCGACACCCCACTGGTCGAACGAGTTGATGTTGAACAGCGTGCCCTCGACGAAGACGCGATGCTCATAGAGCGCGATCAGGCGACCGAGCGTGCGCGGATCAAGCTTGCGGTAGAGGATGGTGAGCGACGGACGGTTGCCCGAAAAGACGCGATGCGGCGCGATGCGATCGACATCGGCGGGCTTCATGCCCTTGGCCAGCATCTGCGCGCGCGCCTCTTCCAGCGTGCGGCCCTTCATGAAGGCTTCCGACTGCGCCAGGCAATTGGCAAGCAAGAGATCGTGGTGGGTCTTCAGCTCGGGCTCGTGGCTGACGGCTGCGGCAAGAAACTCGACCGGGATGAAATCGGTGCCCTGGTGCAAAAGCTGGAAAAAGGCGTGCTGGCCGTTGGTACCGGGCTCGCCCCAGACCAGCGGGCCGGTCGGCGTCGTCACCGGGCCGCCGTCCAGTGTCACGCTCTTGCCGTTCGATTCCATATCGAGCTGCTGCAGATAGGCCGGCAGGCGCGACAGGCGCTGATCGTATGGAATGACGGCGCGGGCCGGGTATTTGCAGACGACGCGGTGCCACCAGCCGATCAGCCCCAGCAAAACAGGCAGGTTCTCCTGCAGGGGGGCCGAGCGGAAATGCTCGTCCATCTCATGCGCGCCGTCGAGGAAGGCGCGGAAATTGCGCAGGCCGATGGCGATCATCACCGGCAGGCCGATGGCGCTCCAGACCGAGTAGCGGCCGCCGACCCAGTCCCAGAAACCGAAGACGCGGTCGGAGGCGATGCCGAACTTGGCCACTAGGTCGAGCGCGGTCGAGACGGCGGCGAAATGCTTGCCGATCGCTTGCTTGCCCAGCGCCTTTTCCACCCATCTGCGCGCCGTCTCGGCATTGGTCATCGTCTCGACAGTGGTGAAGGTCTTGGAGGCGATGATGAACAAAGTCGTCTCGGGAGACAGGCCCTTCAGCGTGTCGTGGATGTGGGCGCCGTCGACATTGGAGACATAATGCGCACGCGGGCCGTCATGGTAGGGAGCGAGCGCCAACGTCACCATCGCCGGGCCAAGATCCGAGCCGCCAATGCCGATATTGACGATGTCGGTGATCTTCTTGCCGGTGGCGCCGGCCGCCTCGCCGGAGCGAATCGCATCAGCGAAGGCGCCCATTGCGTCGAGCACGGCGATCACATCGGCCTTGGTGTCCTGGCCATCGACCACGACGCTCTTGCCGGTCAAATTGCGCAGCGCCGTGTGCAGCACGGCGCGGTTTTCGGTGATGTTGATCTTCTTGCCTTCGAACATCGCGGCGCGTCGACCTTCGAGGTCGGCGGCGCCGGCGAGCGTCTCCAGCATTGCCATCGTGTCGGCGTCGACCGCGCATTTCGACCAGTCGAGCAGAAGATCGCCATCTGTGGCGGAGAATTTCTCGAAGCGCTTGGGATCGGCGGCGAAGGCTTCGCGCATCGTGCCCTTGGCTGCCGCGCGCTGCTCACGCAGGGCGGTGACCTGCTTGTCGAAGGCTGACTGATCCAATGGTGGCTCCTGGCGGGTTTTTAGACCATTTTAACAGGCCCGATGTTTCCGGCGCGTGTCGTCGCGACATTGTATTGAGCCGGATTTCCGTTTCGTTCAAGCGCGGCAGTGACGCACTGCATCACGCTTTTATGATGCCCCGCAACATCCGCTTCTCTGGCGGACGCGCCCCTTTCGTGACCAATGGATCACTGGCATAAATCCCAGCGATCAGAAAAATTGATTGGCGCAACCCCTTGTGCCACCCCTACACTCGACTGGTCCAGCCAAGTGAAAACAGCTGGCCATCCGAGGATGATCTCCCATGCCACAGCGCAATGACACGGCCATATGGTCCGGCCTGTTCCGGATTTCGGCCGAATCCGGACAAACTCTCCAGGCACAGATCCGCCAGGCGATCGTCGCAGCCATCCTCGACCGGCAGATCGCCGCTTCGATGCCGCTGCCATCCTGTCGGATTCTGGCGGAAAAACTGGGCGTTGCCCGCGGCACGGTGGTGCTTGCCTTCCAGCAGCTGGTCGACCAAGGTTTTCTTGTGGCGCGCGAGCGGCGCGGCCACTTCGTCAACCCTGAAGTGCTGGCCACCCCCGCCAAGCCGCACCAGAAGGCGCCCGACCAGCAGAATGAGATCGACTGGAAGGCGCGTCGGCAGATCGCCGCCAGCGACATGCCGCCGCCGGCCAAGCACGACAACTGGATCAAGTCCTCCTACCCGTTCGTCTACGGCCAGTTCGATCCGGCGCTGTTTCCGACCGCGGAATGGCGCGAGTGCAACCGCATGGCGCTCGCGGTGCTGGAGATCCGCAACTGGGCATCCGACATGGTCGACCGGGACGATCCGCTGCTCATCGAGCAGATCCAGGCCCGGCTTTTGCCGCGCCGCGGCATCTTCGCCAATCCGGACGAGATCATCGTGACCCTGGGCGCGCAGAACGCGCTCTATATGCTCGCCTCGCTGTTGATGACCAAGGGCTCGAAGGTGGCAATGGAAGACCCCGGCTATCCGGATGCCCGCTCGATCTTCCGGCTCGCCGGCGCAGATATCCACCCGGTCCCGGTCGACCAGTCGGGCATCGTGACCTCGACGATTCCCAGCGATTCCGGCTTTGTCTTCGTCACGCCCAGCCATCATTGCCCGACGATGGTGCCGTTGTCCGCCGAGCGGCGGCAGGATTTGCTGGCGCGCGCCAACCGCAACAACCAGATCATCATCGAGGACGGCTATGACAGCCAGCTTCTCGACGAGGCGCCGCAGCAGGCGCTGAAGAGCCTCGATCGCTCGGGCCGCGTCATCTATGTCGGCTCGATGTCGAAGACGCTGGCTCCGGGTCTGAGGCTCGGCTACATCGTCGCTTCGGCAGGACTGATTGCCGAGCTTCGCGCGTTGCGCCGCTTCATGCTCAGGCACCCGCCGGCAAACAACCAGCGCGCCGTTGCGCTGTTTTTGTCGCTCGGCCATCACGAGGCGCTGGTGCGCAGGCTCTCCGCCGCCTTCGACGAGCGGCGCAAGCGTCTGGTCCATGCGATTTCCGCTTTCCTGCCAGAATGGCGCTCGACCGACTCGGCGGGAGGCACGTCGTTGTGGCTGGAGGGCCCGCGCGGTACCGATTCACGAGGGCTCGCCGAAGCGGCCGCTTCGCGCAGCGTCATCATCGAACCCGGCGACCGGTTCTTCGACCGCAGCGAAAAGCCCTCGCGTTTCATGCGTTTGGGCATCTCCTCGATCTCGCTGCAGCACATCGAGCCCGGGATCCGGGAGCTCGCCACGGCCGCCGGCCGCAGGCCCGCTGCCGCCTGATCACCACGGACTGCCACATGAAGAGCCGGCGTTTTGCCGGCTCTTTTATTTTGGCGCGCCTCGAGGCTTTAGCATCCTGGCATATTCGACGGGATTGACTGGCTCATAGGCTGTGCCAATGCCGACGGCATAGTCGAGGCACAAAGGGGACGAGGCAGGCCGATGGTGGACCAACCGCCGCGCATCCTGCCCCTGAAAAAGCAAAGGTGGAGTGCTTTCCATGTCAGTGGCTCTTGAGAAGCAGGAAACGACGTCGGACCAGCGTTCGCGGCGGTCCGGCGGGCGCGAAGCGCGCCGCGCGATGCGGGCAGCACCGCTCGCAGACGACATCCGTCCGGTGCGAGCCGGCCTCGAAGGCGGCAGCTACGGGCCATTGAGCCAGAATGACAAGGAACGCATCCATGAAGCGGTGCTGACGCTTCTGGAGACGGTGGGCTTCGCCAACGCCATCCCCTCCTGCATCAAGGCGCTGACCAGGGTCGGGGCGAGCTACGGCGACGACGGCCGCATCCGCCTGCCGCGCGCGCTGGTGCTCGACACGATCAAGAAGGCGGCGCGCCATTTCACGCTCCACGGCCAGGATCCCAAGCACGACATGGTGATCCAGGGCAAACGCGTGCACTACGGCACGGCGGGCGCGGCGGTGCATCTGGTCGATGTCGAGAAGCGCGAATATCGCGAATCGCAGCTGCAGGACATCTATGACGCCGCCCGTCTCGTCGACGGGCTCGACAACATCCATTTCTTCCAGCGCACCATGGTGCCGCGCGATATTCCCGATCCGCTCGAGATGGACTTCAACACGCTCTATGCCTGCGTACTGGGGACATCCAAGCATGTCGGCACCTCGTTCACCGTGCGAGAGAACGTCAAGCCGGCGCTGGAAATGCTCTATGCGATCGCCGGCGGCGAGGAGAATTTCCGGGCGCGGCCTTTCGTGTCGAACTCGAACTGCTTCGTGGTGCCGCCGATGAAATTCGCCGAGGACGCCTGCGGCGTGCTCGAAGCCTGCGTCGAGGGCGGCATTCCGATCCTGCTCTTGTCGGCCGGCCAGGCCGGCGCCACGGCTCCCGCCGCGATTGCCGGCGCCGTCGTGCAGGCGGTGGCCGAAGTGCTGATGGGCCTGGTCTATGTCAACGCCATCAAGCCCGGCCATCCGGCGATTTTCGGCACCTGGCCGTTCGTCTCCGATCTCCGGACCGGCGCCATGTCCGGCGGTTCGGCCGAGCAGGCCGTGTTGACCGCGGCCTGCGCGCAGATGGCTCAATATTACGACCTGCCGGGCGGCTCGGCCGCGGGCATGACGGATTCGAAGCTGCCCGACATCCAGTCCGGCTATGAAAAAGGCATCACCGATGTGATGGCCGGTCTTGCCGGCCTCAACCTCGTCTATGAATCGGCCGGCATGCATGCCTCGCTGCTCGGCTTCTGTCTCGAAAGCCTGATCATCGACAACGACATGCTCGGCCACTGCCTGCGATGCGTGCGCGGCATCGAGGTGACGGACGAGGCGCTGTCGATCGACACGATCGCCGATGTCTGCCTTAAGGGCCCGGGCCACTATCTCGGCAACGAGCAGACTTTGAAGCTGATGCAGACCGAATATTTTTATCCCGCAGTCGGCGATCGCTTCTCGCCCAAGGAATGGAACGAGAAGGGCCGGCCCGACATTTTGCAGCGGGCGATCGCCGAGAAAAAGCGCGTGCTGGCCGAGCGCTTTCCGCGCCATGTGTCGCGGCTCGTCGACGACAAGCTGCGCGCGCGCTTCGGCGAGATGATCAAGCTGCCGCGCAACAAGATGGGCGGCTGATCTTTCCGCTCTCGCAGATCACTCCGCACGCAGCCCATAGCGCTCGATGACTTCGGCGTTGATCAGCTTCGCGTGCAGCGTCAACAGCACGATCTGCGCATCGAGGCTGTCGCCGGCTTCGAGCGCGGCCTCGATGCGGCGCTCGGCTTCCAAAGTGCGCTCCCTGCCATTGGCCCGCTCGAAGGTTTCCGGTCCGGCGACGCAATAGCCGCAGAGTTGCGCCACCGATTGATAAGCCTGAGGCGGCGGCTCCTCGGGCCAATGATCCTTCATCAGGTTGACGATGGTGAGCTTGACGCCCTCAGGCACCAGTGCCGGATGCAAGTCGGCCTTGCGCAAGGCGTCGTCGAGCTGGCGCAAGTCGCCCGAACGGCCGAACATGCCGAGGAAGCCGAGGGAAGAGCGCCGTTTCGCCAAATATAGCCTCCCTCCGTAGGGCCGCCGGGATCGGGCTAATCTGTAGATGCCCCGCGGCCGAAACAAGGGCCATGAGAAAGGGCGGTCCGCCGGAAAGCGGACCGCCCTTCGATTGTCGCCGTGCTCTGAATTCAGTGGTTGTCGCGCGGGACGCCCCTGGTGTGCGCGACATCCTGATATTTCACCGCCGGCTTCAGCACCATGCCGGCGGAGAACTGGTCGACCATGCCGCGCTGGATCTCCTGCCAGGGCGTCTGGTGCTCGGGATAGTCATAGCCGCCATTGCCCTGCAGCGCTGCCCGCCGCCTGGCGATCTCCTCGTCGCCGACAAGGATATTGGCGGTGCCCTTCCTCAGGTCGATGCGGACGCGGTCGCCAGTCTTGAGCAGCGCCAGCCCGCCACCGACCGCTGCCTCCGGCGATGCGTTGAGGATCGATGGCGAACCCGACGTGCCGGACTGGCGGCCATCGCCGATGCAGGCCAGCGAATGGATGCCCTTCTTGATGAGATGGGCCGGCGGCTGCATGTTGACCACCTCGGCGCCGCCCGGATAGCCGACCGGACCGGCGCCGCGCATGAACAGGATCGTGTGCTCGTCGATGCCCTGCGCCGGATCGTCGATGCGGGCGTGGTAATCCTCCGGGCCGTCGAAGACCATGGCGTTGCCTTCGAAAGCCTCCGGATCGTTCGGGTTCGAGAGATAGCGCTCGCGGAATTCGGGCGAGATGCCGCTGGTCTTCATGATGGCGGAATCGAACAGATTGCCCTTGAGGTTGATGAAGCCGGCATTGCTCTTGAGCGGCTTGTCCACGCCGCGGATGACATCGTGATTTTCGTTGACCGCGCCGCGGCAATTGTCGCCGATCGACTTGCCGTTGGCGGTGATCGCGTCGGGGTGCGGCAATAGTCCGCCCTTCAGCAGTTCGGCCACGACGGCCGGCACGCCGCCGGCATGGTGATAGTCCTCGCCGAGATACTCGCCCGTCGGCTGCAGGTTGACGATCAGCGGCACGTTAAGGCCGATGTTCTGCCAGTCGTCATTGTCGAGCGGCACGCCGAGATGGCGGGCGATGGCATTGAGGTGGATCGGCGCGTTGGTCGAGCCGCCGATGGCCGAATTGACGACGATGGCATTCTCGAACGCCTGGCGGGTCATGATGTCCGACGGCTTCAGGTCCTCATGCACCATATCGACGATGCGCTTGCCGGTCTCGTAGGCAATCTGGCCGCGCTCGCGATAGGGCGCGGGGATCGCGGCCGAGCCCGGCAGCTGCATGCCGAGCGCTTCGGCAAGCGAGTTCATGGTGGTGGCGGTACCCATGGTGTTGCAATAGCCGGTCGACGGCGCCGAGGAGGCGACGATGTCCATGAACTCGTCATAATTGATCTCGCCGGCCGACAGCCGCTGGCGCGATTCCCAGACAATGGTGCCGGAGCCGGTGCGCTTGCCCTTATGCCAGCCATTGAGCATCGGGCCGACCGAAAGCGCGATCGCCGGAATGTTGACGGTCGCCGCCGCCATCAAGAGCGCGGGCGTAGTCTTGTCGCAGCCGATGGTCAGCACGACGCCGTCGAGCGGATAGCCGTAGAGCACCTCGACGAGGCTGAGATAGGCGAGGTTGCGGTCGAGCGCCGCCGTCGGCCGCTTGCCGGTCTCCTGGATCGGGTGGCACGGGAACTCGAAGGGGATGCCGCCCATCGAGACAATGCCTTCGCGCACGCGCTTGGCGAGCTCGAGATGGTGCCTGTTGCAGGGCGAGAGATCGGAACCCGTCTGCGCGATGCCGATCAGCGGCTTGCCCGACATCAGCTCGGCGCGGGTCAGTCCGTAATTGAGGTAGCGTTCGAGATAGAGCGCCGTCATGCCCGGGTTGTCGGGATTGTCGAACCACTCCTGCGAGCGAAATTTCTTCTTCTTGGTGGGGGCGCCTGCCATCGTGGTCTCCGTATTTGTATGACAAATCGATATGACAACGCGCCCATGCAGGCAAGAGGCAGACACGCCGCAGACCCGCACTTTGGTGCGATAGACGTAGAAAGGGCCGCGCACTAGGACCAATCGAGCCAGCAATCCGGGAGGTCTTGATGGCCTTGGTGATCGAAGGCGAGGAGCGGATCGCCGCACCCGTCGAGAAAGTGTGGGACGCCCTCAACGACCCGGAAATCCTGAAGGAGGCGATTCCCGGCTGGAAAGGAAATCGGACACCTAGCTGCGGCCCGGCGAATTACTCGAACACGATGCTGGGCACTGCCGCCTCGGCGGCGCCGCGTTCCTCTTGGACCCTGTCCCATACCCTCGCGGCGATATCGCGATAGATCTTCGCCTCGGCGCCGTCCGGCTTGGATGCGACCACCGGGGCGCCGGCGTCCGAGCTTTCGCGGATGCCCATCTCCAGCGGCACCTCGCCAAGGAAGGTGACGCCGAGCCGTTCGGCCTCGCGGCGCGCGCCGCCATGGCCGAAGATGTCGTAGCGCCTGCCGGTGTCGGGCGCGAGGAAATAGCTCATGTTCTCGACGATGCCGAGCAGCGGCACGTCGACTTTCTTGAACATGTTGAGGCCCTTGCGCGCATCGATGAGCGCCAGGTCCTGCGGCGTCGAGACGATGACGGCACCGGCCAGCGGCACCTGCTGGGCCATGGTGAGCTGGGCATCGCCGGTGCCGGGCGGCATATCGACGACCAGCACGTCGAGCGGTCCCCATTCGACCTCGCGCAGCATCTGGGTGAGCGCCGACATGACCATCGGGCCGCGCCAGATCATCGGCGTCTCCTCGTCGACCAGGAAGCCCATCGACATCACCTTGAGGCCGTAATTCTGCATCGGCTTCAGGATCTTGCCGTCGACCGTCTGCGGCCGGCCGTGAATGTTGAGCAGCCTCGGCATTGACGGCCCGTAGATATCGGCATCGAGCACGCCGACGCTTAGCCCATTGGCGGCAAGGCCGAGCGCCAGGTTGACGGCGGTGGTCGATTTGCCGACGCCGCCCTTGCCGGACGCGACCGCGATGATCGCATCGATGCCGGGCACGCCGCGTTTGCCGTGACTGTGAGAAGCCGGCGCCTGCGGGCCAGGACGCTGCGGCGCTGCCTGGGGAGCAGGTCGTGGCGACGCTGCTTGCGAAGCCGGCCGAACCGGCGCCTCCATGCCACCGCCCTTCTTCTCCGCCGTCAGCGCGACGACGGCGTTGGCGACGCCGGGGATCGCCTTGACGACACGCTCGGCGGCGGCGCGCAGCGGCTCCATCTCCTGGGCGCGGGCGGCGGGAACGGTAATCGAGAAAAACACCTTGGAATCGGCGATGAAAATCTCAGATACCAGGCCGAGGTCGACGATGTTGCCGGTGAAGTCCGGTCCATTGACCGTCCTCAGGCGCTCGATGACGGTTTCCTTGGTTACAGCCATGGTCTTTCCTCGGAGTTTGGCGTTCCAGATAGTGCAGTTTCCCGGCAGAACCAAGCCGTGGCGCAATGGCTCGTCCGGCGTGCTCCGGAAAACGACCGGTGGTGTCGGATTTGGCCGAGCGCGTCCCGATCCGCCGATTGCCATGGCCAATCGATCCAGGGGCCCTATCTCGGTTGCCATGAGCGACGGCAACCGGAAAGGAGACTGTCATGCTCGCAAACAGCAACGCAGCGGCCAATGTGGCGGTGAAAGACCTTTCGAGAGCGCAGGGCTTTTACGAAGGAACGCTGGGCCTCAAGCCTGTCGACGACATGGCCGGAGAACTGATCGTCTACAAAAGCGGAGACACGGTCATCAACGTCTATCGTTCAGAATTCGCCGGTACCAACAAGGCGACGGCGTTGACCTGGACGGTCGGCGACCAGATCGGCGCCATTGTCCAGGCCCTGAAGTCGAAGGGCGTCACCTTCGAGCGCTATGAGATGCCCGGGCTGACGGTCGAGGGCGATGTCCATGTCGGCTACGGCATGAAGGTCGCCTGGTTCAAGGACCCGGACGGCAACATACTGTGTCTTGCGGGCGAGTAGATTTCAGCACCAGCTTTGCCTCAGACCGCCAGGCGCGTGACAAAATAGGTCAACGCCGAAATCGCCGCCGTCGCCGGCAGGGTGATCACCCACGCCACGACAATGTTGCCGGCAATGCCCCAGCGCACCGCCGAGACGCGGCGGGCAGCACCCACGCCGATGATGGCGCCGGTGATTGTATGCGTGGTCGAGACCGGGACACCGAGCCAGGTGGCGGCGAACAACGTTATCGCCCCGCCGGTCTCGGCGCAAAAACCCTGCATCGGGTTCAGCCGAGTGATCTTCGATCCCATCGTGTGCACGATGCGCCAGCCGCCGAAGAGCGTGCCCAGCGCCAGTGCCGACTGGCAGGTGATGACCACCCAGAACGGCACGTGGAAGCTCTGGCCGAGCATGCCTTGCGAATAGAGCAGCACGGCGATGATGCCCATGGTCTTCTGCGCGTCATTGCCGCCGTGCCCCAGCGAATAGAGCGAAGCCGAGAAGAACTGCAGGACGCGAAAGCTGTTATCGACCGCGAACGGCGTCTGCCGAACGAACAGCCATGAGACGATGAGGATAAGGACAAGCGCCAGCACGAATCCGGTCGCCGGCGAGAGCACGATCGCCGCGGCCGTCTTGCCGAGCCCGGACCAGACGATGGCCCCCGGGCCGGCCTTGGCGACGCCGGCGCCGACCAACCCGCCGATCAGCGCATGCGAGCTGCTCGACGGAATGCCGGCTATCCAAGTGACGATGTTCCAGACGATGGCTCCGATGAGCGCGGCGAAGATCACTGCGGGGGTCACGATCTCGGCGTCGACGATGCCCTTTCCCACCGTCTCGGCGACATGCAGACCGAAGAACAGGAAGGCGATGAAATTGAAGAAAGCCGCCCAGAACACGGCATAGTGCGGCCTCAGCACGCGGGTGGAGACGATAGTCGCGATCGAGTTGGCGGCATCGTGCAGGCCGTTGAGGAAATCGAAGAACAGCGCCACGGCGACGAGGCCGACCAGCAGGGGAAAGGCGATCGCGGCGTCCATCTGTTAGACGTTCTCGATCGCGATGCCGCTGATCTCGTTAGCGACGTCCTCGAAACGGTCGACCACCTTTTCCAGCTGGCCGTAAATCTCCGAGCCGATCAGGTAGGCCATAGGGTCGCTGCGACCGTGCCGCTTGAACAGGTCCTTCAGGCCCTGCTCGTGCAGGTCGTCGGCGCGGCCCTCAACGCGCATGACTTCTTCGGCGATGGCGTTCAGCCGCGCGGCGTTGGCGCCAACCTTGCCGAGCAGTGGGATGGCCTCTGCTACCAGCCGGGCGGCCTCGACGATGACGCTGCCCATTTCCCGCATCAGCGGATCGAATTCCCTCATCTCGAACAATTTCACCGTCTTGACGGCCTTGTGCATCGTATCGATGGCATCATCCATCGACTGGATCAGATCCTTGATGTCGCCGCGGTCGAAGGGCGTGATGAAGGAGCGCCTGACGGCAAGCAGCACCTCCGCGGTGATCCCGTCCGCTTCGTCCTCCAGATCGACGATCGTCTGGCACCAGCGGTCGATGTCCCGGCCCTGGAGAAGCTGCTCAAGCGCCTCGGCGCCGCCGACCACCGTGCGCGAATGCCGTTCGAACAGTTCGAAGAAGCGATCCTCGCGCGGCAACAGTCTGCGAAACCAACCCAGCATCTGCTCCTCCCTGCTTCCGCCTACCCCACATAGCGCCATGCGCGGCGCGGGAAAACAGATAAGCCGGCTCAAAAATGTGGATGAGATCCTATCGTTCATCCGCCTTGCGAAGCAAAGCGATTTCCCCGACCTTGGGCAGACCGTGGATCGGATGACATGATCGACAAGCTGGAATTCTTCATCGCTTTAGCCAGGGAAGAGCATTTCGGCCGCGCCGCCGAGGTGTGCGGCGTCACCCAGCCGACGCTGTCGGCCGGCATCAAGCAGCTCGAGGAGCAGCTCGGCGTCATGCTGGTGCTGCGCGGCTCGCGTTTCCAGGGTCTGACGCCGGAAGGCAAGCAGGTGCTGGTTTGGGCGCGCCGCATCGTCGGCGATTCAAGGACCATGCGCGAGGAGATGCGGGCGGCGCGCCACGGCCTGTCCGGCCGCATCCGCATCGCCGCCGTTCCGACGGCGCTCGCCATGGTGGCGCGGCTGACGACGCCATTCCGCGACAAGCATCCCGGCGTCACCTTTTCGGTGCTGTCACGGACCTCGATCGAGGTGCTGACGCTGCTCGGCAATCTCGATGTCGATGCCGGCATCACCTATCTCGACAACGAGCCGCTGGGGCGGGTAACCAGCGTGCCGCTCTATGACGAGCGCTACCAGCTGATCACGGCAGTCGGCAACCCCTATTCCGACCGCGACAAAGTGACGTGGGCAGAGATCAGCCAGTTGCCGCTCTGCCTGCTGACGCCGGACATGCAGAACCGCCGCATCATCGACCAGCATCTGGCGGAAGCCGGCGTGCAGGTGCGGCCGACACTGGAATCCAACTCGATGATCGTGCTGTTCTCGCATATCCGGACCGGCAAGTGGTCATCGATCATGCCGCTCAACCTTGCGGAAACATTCGGCTTTTCCGAACCGATCCGGGCCATTCCGATAGTCGATCCGGATGCCAGCCACACGGTCGGGCTGGTGGCGGCGCCGCGCGAGCCGCACACGCCGCTGGTGCAGGCGCTGCTGGACGAGGCAATGGCGCTGGCAGACGATTTCCGTTCCCACCGCTAGGCTAGACAATGCGGGCTCAGCGTTTCTGATAGAAAATTTCTATCAAGCGACGAGACTGCTTTATTGATCTCGGAGGTTTCCTCTGATTTCATAAGGACTTAGCGATATCGCGCCCTGTGCATGTCGTTGCCCCAAAACCGCTCTATATTTTGGGGTGACATATGTGTTGGCGCCACGGCCAGGGAGGGCGCTGCATGCCGATGCAGCCTGCAAGTACCGAGATCGCGTCGCGCATAGCGGCGATCATCGAGGAGTTGAAGGACCTCGAAGGTCCGTTGCTGCCGATTCTCCACGGCATCCAGGAAGAATTCGGCCATGTGCCGCAGGCGGCGCTTCCGGTCATCGCCGACGGGCTGAACCTCTCGCGAGCGGAGGTGCATGGCGTCGTCACCTTCTATCACGATTTCCGCGCCAAGCCGGCCGGCCGGCATGTGCTGAAGCTCTGCCAGGCGGAAGCCTGCCAGTCGATGGGTTCGGAAGCCGTCGCCACCAAGGTCAAGCAACTGCTCGGCATCGATTTTCACGAGACCGCACGCGACGGATCGGTTACACTGGAGCCGGTCTATTGCCTCGGGCTTTGCGCCTGCTCGCCGTCGGCGATGCTCGACGGCGAAGTGATCGGCCGGCTCGACGACGAGAAGATCGAAGAGATCGTCGCGGAGGTGCGTTCATGATCCCGCGCATCTACATCCCTGCCGATTCCGGTGCTCTGGCGCTCGGCGCCGAAAAGGTCGCCAGGGCGATCGAGAAGGAGCTCAAGGAGCGCGGCGTCGAGGCCAAGATCGTGCGCAACGGCTCGCGCGGCGCCTATTTCCTGGAGCCGATGGTCGAGGCTGCGACCGCCGAGGGCCGCGTCGCCTACGGGCCGGTCAAGCCGTCTGACGTGAAAAGCCTGTTCGACAGCGGTTTCCTCAAGGGTGGCCATCACAAGCGCTGGCTGGGTGCGCCAGACAAGATCCCCTTCCTCGCCAAGCAGACGCGGCTGACCTTCGCGCGCTGTGGCGTGATCGACCCGCTGTCGCTCGACAGCTATAAGTCGCATGGCGGTCTGAGAGGCCTGCAGAACGCGGTCGCCATGGCGCCGGCCGAGATCGTGAAACAGGTGACCGAGTCCGGCCTGCGCGGCCGCGGCGGCGCCGGCTTCCCGACCGGCATCAAGTGGAAGACGGTTCTCGATACGAATTCCGAACGCAAGTATATCGTCTGCAACGCCGACGAGGGCGACAGCGCCACCTTTGCCGACCGCATGATCATGGAGGGCGATCCCTTCGTGCTGATCGAAGGGATGGCGATCGCCGGCATCGCCACCGGCGCGACGAAGGGCTTCGTCTATATCCGCTCGGAATATCCGCATGCGGTGGCGACGATGAACAAGGCGGTCGCGATCGCCCGCAAGGCGGGCGTGCTCGGCGTCAATGTGCTGGGCTCGCCCAACGCCTTCGACATGGAAATCCGCGTCGGCGCCGGCGCCTATGTCTGCGGCGAGGAAACCTCGTTGCTCAACAGCTTGGAAGGCAAGCGCGGCGTGGTTCGTGCCAAGCCGCCGCTGCCGGCGATCCAGGGATTGTTCGGCAAGCCGACGGTGATCAACAACGTGATCAGCCTGGCCTCCGTGCCGATCATCATGGACAAGGGCGCCGCCTACTACAAGGATTTCGGCATGGGCCGTTCGCGCGGCACGATCCCGATCCAGATCGCCGGCAACGTCAAGCATGGCGGCCTGTTCGAGACGGCCTTCGGCCTGACGCTGGGCGAAATTGTCGACGAGATCGGCGGCGGCACGGCTTCGGGGCGGCCGGTGAAGGCGGTGCAGGTCGGCGGCCCGCTCGGCGCCTATTTCCCACGCGCGCTTTTCGACACGCCGTTCGATTACGAGGCTTTTGCTGCCAAGGACGGGCTGATCGGCCATGCCGGCATAACCGTGTTCGACGACAGCGCCGACATGATGAAGCAGGCGCGCTTTGCCATGGAATTCTGCGCCATCGAAAGCTGCGGCAAGTGCACGCCGTGCCGCATCGGCTCGACGCGCGGCATGGAGGTTCTGGACAAGGTCGCCGCGGGCATCGAAGCAGAGAAGAACCTCGCTCTGGTCACCGACCTCTGCAACACGATGAAGTTCGGATCGCTCTGCGCGTTGGGCGGCTTCACGCCCTACCCCGTGATGAGCTCGATCACGCATTTCCCCGAAGATTTCAAGCCGGCGCCGACGCGCGTGGCTGCCGAATAGGAGCTGGCAGATGAACATCAAAGCCGACTTCCCGACACTCATCGAAGAGATCGACTACGGAACGCCGGAGTCGAAAGCCGCGAAGCAGGTGACGCTGACCGTCGACGGGCAAACCATCACCGTGCCGGAAGGCACCTCGATCATGCGCGCGGCGATGGAAGGCGGGGTCGAGATCCCGAAGCTCTGCGCCACCGACATGCTGGACTCTTTCGGCTCGTGCCGGGTCTGCCTGGTCGAGATCGAAGGCCGCGGCGGCACGCCGGCATCCTGCACGACGCCGGTCGGCGAGGGCATGGTGGTGCGCACGCAGTCCGAGCGGCTCGATGCCATCCGCCGTGGCGTCATGGAACTCTACGTCTCCGACCACCCGACCGGCTGGAACGAGAAGGCCGGAACCGGCGCCAGCGAGTTCGACGCGGTTGCGGAGTCGGTCGGTCTGACCGAGAACCGCTACGGCGTCGAAGGCCGCAACCACGTCAAGGAAGAAGGCGGCGTGGCGCCCGGCCATGGCTCGCTGGCGGTCGACTACATCGCCCGCGATGAGTCCAACCCCTACTTCACCTATGATCCGGCGCAGTGCATCGTCTGCTCACGCTGCGTGCGCGCCTGCGAAGAGGTGCAGGGCACCTTCGCGCTGACCATCGAGGGCCGCGGCTTCGAGTCCCGCATGGTCGCCGGCATGCATGAGGATTTCATCGCTTCCGAATGCGTGTCCTGCGGCGCCTGCGTGCAGGCCTGCCCGACCGACGCATTGCGCGAGAAGACCGTGCTCGAGAAGGGCATGCCGGAGCGCTCGGCCGTCACGACCTGCGCCTATTGCGGCGTCGGCTGCTCGTTCAAGGCGGAAGTGAAGGGTGACGAAGTCATCCGCATGATGCCCTACAAGGACGGCAAGGCGAACCACGGCCATTCCTGCGTCAAGGGCCGTTTTGCCTATGGCTATGCCACCCACAAGGACCGCATCCTGAAGCCGATGCTACGCGAGAAGATCACCGATCCGTGGCGCGAGGTGAGCTGGGAAGAGGCGATTGCCCACACGGCGAAGGAATTCCGCCGAATCCAGTATCAGTACGGACGCGGCTCGATCGGCGGCATCACCTCCTCGCGTTGCACGAACGAGGAGACCTATCTTGTCCAGAAGCTGGTGCGGCAAGGCTTCCGCAACAACAATGTCGACACCTGCGCGCGCGTCTGCCATTCGCCGACCGGCTACGGCCTCGGCCAAACCTACGGTACCTCGGCCGGCACGCAGGATTTCGACTCGGTCGAATTCACCGACGTCGCCGTCATCATCGGCGCCAATCCCGCTACGGCGCATCCGGTGTTCGCCTCGCGGCTGAAGAAGCGGCTGCGCGAGGGCGCCAAGCTGATCGTGCTCGACCCGCGCCGCACCGAGATGGTGAAGTCGGCGCATGTCGAGGCGGACTATCACCTGCCGCTGAAGCCCGGCACCAACGTCGCGGTGCTGACGGCGCTGGCCCATGTCATCGTCACCGAGGGCCTGTTCGACGAAGCCTTCATCCGCGAGCGCTGCGACTGGGCCGAGTTCCAGGACTGGGCGTCCTTCGTCGCCCTGCCGGAAAACAGCCCCGAGACGGTCGGCAAGCTGTCCGGCGTCGATCCTGAAGCGATCCGGGGTGCCGCGCGCCTGTACGCCAGGGGCGGCAACGGCGCGATCTATTACGGCCTCGGCGTCACCGAGCACAGCCAGGGCTCGACCACGGTGATGGCGATCGCCAACCTCGCCATGGCCACCGGCAATATCGGCCGTCCGGGCGTCGGCGTGAACCCGCTGCGCGGCCAGAACAATGTCCAGGGCTCCTGCGACATGGGTTCCTTCCCGCATGAGCTGCCGGGCTATCGCCATATCTCCGGCGAAGCCGTGCGCGACATCTATGAGAGCCTGTGGGGCGTGAAGCTGGACGAGGAGCCCGGCCTGCGCATCCCCAACATGCTGGATGCCGCCGTCGACGGCTCGTTCAAGGGCATCTACATCCAGGGCGAGGACATCTTGCAGTCCGACCCCGACACCAAGCATGTCGCCGCAGGGCTGGCCGCGATGGAGTGCGTGGTGGTGCACGACCTCTTCCTCAACGAGACGGCGAACTACGCCCATGTCTTCCTGCCGGGCTCGACCTTCCTGGAGAAGGACGGCACCTTCACCAATGCCGAGCGCCGCATCAACATGGTGCGCAAGGTGCTGGAGCCGAAGGCGCGCTACGCCGACTGGGAGGCGACGCAGGAGCTCGCCCGCGCCATTGGGCTCGACTGGAACTACACGCACCCGTCTGAGATCATGGACGAGATCGCCAAGACGACGCCGAGCTTCGCCGGCGTCTCCTTCGAGCTGCTCGACCGTGTCGGATCGGTGCAGTGGCCCTGCAACGAGAAGGCACCGCTCGGCACGCCGATCATGCATGTCGACGGCTTCGTGCGCGGCAAGGGCAAGTTCATCCGCACCGAATATGTCGCGACGGACGAACGGACCGGCCCGCGCTACCCGCTGCTGCTCACCACCGGGCGTATCCTGTCGCAGTACAATGTCGGTGCGCAGACCAGGCGTACCGAAAACGTCGCCTGGCATGCCGAAGATCGGCTGGAGATCCATCCGCACGACGCCGAGAACCGCGGCATCCGCGAGGGCGACTGGGTGCGGCTGGCGAGCCGTTCGGGCGAGACCACGCTGCGCGCGCTGATCACCGACCGCGTGTCGCCCGGCGTCGTCTACACGACCTTCCACCACCCGGACACGCAAGCCAATGTGATCACGACCGACTTCTCGGACTGGGCGACCAATTGTCCGGAATACAAGGTCACCGCCGTGCAGGTGGCGCCATCTAACGGCCCGACCGAGTGGCAGAGGGACTATAACGAGCAGGCCAAGCAGAGCCGCCGCATCGCCCCGCTGGAAGCGGCGGAGTAGTCTTGGCCGCGCGCCGCAAAGCCACGACGCAAATCTCGCGGCTGGCGCGTCGTGCCGGCGGCACGGCGGCTGCGAACCGCATGGTGCCGGAGGAGACGCCGGTCGCGTTCTCCTATGCCGGCACCAGCCATGCGGTGATGATGGCGAGCCCGGCCGATTTCGAGGATTTCGCGCTCGGCTTCTCGCTCACCGAAGGCATCGTTGCCGACCCGGCAGAGATCGAGGCGATCGAAGTCGAGGATCTCGGCGCCGGCATCGACATCCAGATCAAGCTGAAGGACCGGGCCAACACGCGCTTCCAGGCGCGACGGCGCCGGCTTGCCGGGCCGGTCGGCTGCGGCCTGTGCGGCATCGAATCCATCGAGGAAGCGATGCGGTCGGTCGACGCGGTCGGTTCGTCGAAGCTTACGCTCGACGCCGAAGACGTCACGCGTTCGGTCAAGCTGCTGTCGAAGCAGCAGCCGCTGCACACCGAGACCGGGGCGGTGCATGCTGCCGGCTTCTACGTTCCCGGCAAAGGTATCGTGATGGCGCGCGAGGATGTCGGCCGCCACAATGCGTTGGACAAGCTCGCCGGCGCGCTGGCCAAAGCCGGCATCGACGGCGCGAGCGGCGCCGTCGTGGTCACCTCGCGCGTGTCGGTGGAGATGGTGCAGAAAACCGCCGCCATCGGTGCCCCGGTCATCATGGCGGTTTCGGCGCCGACCGCGCTTGCCATCCGCACCGCCGAGTCCGCCGGGATGACGCTGGTGGCGCTGGTGCGCGGCGACGATTTCGATATTTTCACCCACCCCGAACGGGTGGCTTCCGGAGTTGCCAAGCATGTCGCATGACGAGGACCACATCGCCAGCACCAAGGAAAAGCTGGTGCGCATGGCCAATCAGATCGCCACCTTCTTCCATTCGAAGCCGCGCGAGGAAGGCATTGCCGGCGTTGCCGAGCACATCAACAAATTCTGGGAGCCCAGGATGCGGCGGCAGTTCTTCGAGCTGCTGGACGGCGACCCGGAAGATTTCGACGAGCTGGTGATCGCCGCATCCGCCAAGATCAAGCGTCCGCTGACGGCGGAGCAGGCCGACAAGAGCCTCGGTTACAGCAAGCCTGCGGAGGCTGAGGGCGCCATTCCGCATAAGTAGGGCCTCGGGGCCGCATCGGCGCTAAAGGTCTTAGTATTTCCGCTCTCTAAAGTTTCGCTGCCGCAAGCCGGCTGCCTCTGCTATGGTTGAGGACAGGAGATCGTCTGGCCGGGCGGGGTAGTTGCGTGAGGCCGATCGAGACCAGATATGCCCGTAGCGGGGATGTGCGGATCGCCTATCAGGTGGTCGGCCAAGGCTCGTTCGATCTCGTCTTCGTCCCCGGCTTCATCTCCAATCTCGACCTACAATGGGAAGACGAGGGCTACAGCCGCCTGCTGAAGCGGCTTTCGGCTTTTTCACGGCTGATTCTGTTCGACAAACGCGGCACCGGGCTGTCGGACCGCGTGGACAACCATCATTTGCCCGGCCTGGAGACCCGCATGGATGACGTGCGCGCGGTGATGGACGCCGCCGGCAGCGGCCGCGCGGCGATCCTCGGCGCTTCGGAAGGCGCACCGATGGCGATGCTGTTTGCCGCGACCTATCCGGAGCGGACGCGAGCACTCGTGCTCTATGGCGGTTATGCGCATTTCCACAAATGGGTAATGCCGCCGGAGCGCCTGGAAGCCTTCATCGAGGTTGCCGAGACTTGCTGGGGCACCGGCGCGACCTTGCCCAATTTCGCGCCAGGCCGGGTGGATGACACGCATTTCGCCCGGTGGTGGGCACGGTTCGAACGGCTGTCGGCCGGCCCGACGGCCGCGGCAGCCCTTGCCCGCATGAATGCAGACATCGACGTGCGCGGCATTCTGTCCGCGATCAACGCGCCGACGCTGCTGATCCATCGCCGCAATGACGCGCGCGTCGATCCGGAGGCCAGCCGCTTCCTTGCCAGGAAGATTCGCGGCGCCCGGCTTGCTGAGATACCCGGCCGCGACCATCCGATCTGGACCGGGGACGTCGACCGGGTGGCCGACCTGATCGAGGAGTGCCTGACCGGCCAGCCGGCGGTGGCCGACACCGAGCGGGTGCTTGCCGCGCTGCTGGTGACGCGCATCTTCGACACCGCCAAGCTCGGCGACCGCATGTGGAGCGAGCGCAGCCAGCGCTTCCAGGAAGCATGGCGGCTGCTGGTGGGCCGCCATGGTGGGCGGATTGCCGGCACGCATGGCGAATTGATGATCTCTCGTTTCGACGGGCCGGCGCGCGCCATACGCTGCGCAGCGGCGCTGCGCGATGCGGCGCAGCAGATTGGCGTGGCAAGTGGGCAAGGCGTGCATGTCGGCGAGATCGAAATGCGCGGCCAGCCGGTCGGCCTCACGGCGCGGGTGACCATTCAGCTCGCCACCCATGCCGGACCCGGCGACATCCTCGCTTCGCGGTTGGTCGCCGAACTGGCGATAGGCTCCGGCCTGCGTTTCATCGACGCCGGACGTGTCAGTCTCGACGAGCTGAGCGAGCCGCTGCCGGTGGTCCAGGCCACGTCTGAACAACATCTGGAACCGGCCTGCCGCCCCAAGCCCAGGGCCCTGCAGCCAGCAACACTGACGGCCCGGGAAAGCGAGGTGGTGAACCTGATTGCCGACGGCATGAGCAATGCGGCGATCGCCGCCGAGCTGAGGCTCAGCGAGCATACGGTCAAGCGGCACGTCGCCAACATATTGCTCAAGCTGGACCTGCCGTCGCGCGCTGCTGCGGCCGCCTTCTCGGCAAGGCACACTGGCCCGGACGGGCCATGAGTGCCATGGCGCTTTCGGGCGAAGCGAAAGGGGTGTCTCTAGGACTATGAATTCGTCCCATGCAGGCCAAGCGCCGGGTGGACTCGTCACCTTCAAGAAGCAGGCCGACGACCTGTTCGCGGCCGCCACGGCCAATTCGCAATGAGAAATTCCCGGCCCGGCAGTAATTGTCGGGGAGCGCTTCGCACATCTACCGCCCAAGACGATGGGCACATGGAGGATAAAATGCTGACCAAGACAGTGGACGGCGCGGCGATCAAGAAAGCGATCGAGGCCCGTGACGGCAAGATGCTGGCAAGCTTCTACAATGACGATGCGCTGATGCGGGTGATCGACCGCAACAACCCGCCGAGCAAGCCGCGCGAAATCCGCGGCCGCGCGGCGATCAGCACCTTCTGGGACGACATCTGCAGCCGGGCGATGACCCACAAGGTCGACGCCACGATCGCCGAGGGCGACAATCTCGCCTTCACCCAGGCCTGCGCCTATCCGGACGGCACCAAGGTGTTCTGCGCCGCGATGCTCGAATTGAAGAACGGCCGCATCGCGCGGCAGACGGTCGTGCAGGCCTGGGACGAGTAGCTCAAGAACGGATTCATCTGCAAGACAGGGAGGAGAACCAAGATGTTCAGCGCCAGATGGCAGATCGATGCCAAGTTCGGTCACAAGCAGACCGCGCTCGAGCTGATGCGGAAATGGGAGCGCGAGATCGGCTCGCAGGTTGGGCTCGCCGACCTGAAATTCCAGCTCATGACCGGTTCAGTCGGCGCACGCGAAGCGACGATCGAGACCCACCACCAGGTCGAGAGCCTGGCCCAGTTGGAGGAGTTCTTCGCCAAGATCGCCAAGATCGACGCGCACGCCAAATGGGGCAAGGAGCTGGAGCCCTATGTGGTGTCGGGCACCAGCCTGTGGAACATCTACCGCGTCGTCGAGTAGCGGCCTGCGTGGCCGACCTCGCCCGTTGTGGGAGAGGTAGAGGGCTTACCCGTGCGCCACCATCACATGGCGGACGGCGGTGTAGTCCTCCAGCGCGTAGAGCGACATGTCCTTGCCGTAACCGGACTGCTTCAGGCCGCCATGCGGCATCTCGTTGGTGAGCATGAAGTGGGTGTTGATCCAGGTGCAGCCATATTGCAGCCGGGCCGCGGTCGTCATGGCGCGCGAGACGTCCCTGGTCCACACCGACGATGCCAGGCCGTAGTCGCTGTCATTCGCCCACTTCACCGCCTCGTCGACCTCCGAGAAGCGGGTGACCGAGACGACCGGGCCGAACACCTCGCGGCGCACGATCTCGTCTTCCTGCAACGCTCCGGCGACGACCGTCGGCTGGTAGTAGAAGCCGGAGCCCTCGCCCGGCTTGCCGCCGGTGGTGATCTCGATGTGCTTCAATTCCGAAGCGCGCTCGACGAAGCTCGACACGCGGTCGCGCTGGCGGCGCGAGATCAGCGGCCCGATCTCGTTCTCGGTGTCGTCGGGCAGATTGTATTTGATGGTCGACGCCGCCGAGGAGAGATCGGCGACGAGCTTGTCGTAGATCTTCTTGCCGGCATAGATGCGGCAGGCGGCGGTGCAGTCCTGGCCGGCATTGTAGTAGCCGAAGGCGCGCAGACCGTTGACCACCGCGCCGAGATCGGCGTCGTCGAAGACGACGACCGGCGCCTTGCCGCCGAGCTCGAGATGGGTTCGCTTGACCGACTTGGCGGCCGCCTGCAGCACTTTCTTGCCGGTGGCGACGTCGCCGGTGATCGAGATCATGTTGACCTTGGGATGATTGATCAGCGTGTTGCCGACGCTGTCGCCGCGGCCGAGGACGACATTGACGACGCCCTCGGGCAGGATTTCCGACAGGATCCTCGCCAGCTTCAGCGCCGTCAGCGGCGTCTGCTCCGATGGCTTGAAGACGACGGTGTTGCCGCCGCCGATCGCCGGCGCCAGCTTCCAGGCCATCATCATCAGCGGATAGTTCCAGGGCGCGATGGAGGCGACAATGCCGATCGGATCGCGCCGCACCATCGAGGTGTGGCCGGGCAGATACTCGCCCGCGACCTGGCCTGGCATCGAGCGCACCGCGCCGGCGAAGAAGCGGTAGCAATCGACGATCGCCGGGATCTCGTCATTGAGCACGGCGTTGATCGGCTTGCCGCAATTCAGCGCCTCGAGCGCGGCGAACTCATTCGCTTCTGCCTCGATGCGATCGGCGATCTTCAGCAGATAGGTCGAGCGCTGCGCCGGCGTGGTGCGCGACCAATTGACGAACGCTTTTTCGGCGGCACTGACAGCCGCCTCGATCTGCGCCGGACTTGCTTCCGGCAGGTTGAGGATGGTCGCGCCGGTCTTCGGATTGAGGATCGGCTCCTCGATTTCGGTGCCCTTGTCGAATTTCGAGCCGATCAGCATCTGGGTGTCCATGGGGGTTTCTCCCTTCGCAGTAGCGAGTAGCGAGTTGCGTGCAGCGAGTTGCGAATGGCGGGCAGGGTTCGCGATCGATTTTCCCTATTCGCTATTGGCTAATCCCTATTCGCTGTTTTCATTTGCCCGAGCCGGCGATCTGGTCGCCGTCGCGGGTCAGGTAATAGGC
>NZ_RZSV01000079.1:0-23630 GCF_004023205.1 Mesorhizobium sp. M1A.F.Ca.IN.020.03.2.1
GGCGACGGCCTCGTGGATCGCTTTGCGGCGGTCGCCGATCTCGATGGCGCCGGGCGCCGCGGCAAGGATTGCCGCGCGGATGGTTTCGGGGATTTCCGTGCGCGGATTATCGTCGGTGACGATGACGACATCGGCGAGCCGGGTCGCGATCTCGCCCATGATCGGCCGCTTGCCGCGATCGCGGTCGCCGCCACAGCCGAAGACGACAACGACCCGGCCCGTGGTGAACGGACGAACCGAGGTCAGGACATTTTCCAATGCGTCGGGCTTGTGCGCGTAGTCGACATAGACCGGAGCGCCGGCGGCCGTCGTGCCCACAAGGTCGAGGCGGCCCGGCGCACCTTTGAGTTTCTCCAATGCGGCCAATGCCTTATCAACGGATGTTCCAGTCGAGATGGCGAGGCCGGCCGAAACCAGGGCGTTGGCGATCTGGAAATCACCTGCCAACGGCAGGTCGATCTCGTGAAGCACACCATCGGCCTCCACCTCGGCACGCTGGCGCCGCCGCTCATGCTCGACGCGCTTCAGCGTCAGGAATTCGCCGTGGCGCCCGACGGTCAGAACATTGAGGCCCGCTGCCCGCGCGGCATGAACCGTCGGCTGCGACCAGGGATCGTCGGCGAAGATCACGGCCGGCGCCCCCTTCGGCAGCAGCGTGTCGAACAGACGCAGCTTGGCACGATGATAATCCTCGACCGTCGGATGGTAATCCATGTGGTCGCGGCCGAGATTGGTAAAGCCGCCGGCGGCCAGTTTGACGCCGTCGAGCCGACGCTGGTCGAGACCATGGCTGGAAGCCTCCATCGAGGCGTGCGTTACCCCTGCCTCCGCCAGTTCCTTGAGCAACTCGTGCAGCGCGACCGGATCGGGCGTAGTCAATGAGCCATATTCGTTGCGGCCCGGCGCCACCACGCCGGTCGTGCCGATCGAAGCGGCGGCAAAACCTGCCTGCTCCCAGATCTGGCGGGTGAACGCGGCAACCGATGTCTTGCCGCTGGTCCCGGTTACGGCGACCATCGTCCGAGGCTGCTTGCCGAAGAAGCGCGCCGCGCTCAGCGCCAATGCCAGACGGGGATCATCGACGGCAAGAACCGGGATCGACAGACCGGAGATTGTATTGCCTTTGGCCGCCACGATTGCGGCAGCGCCGCGGCCGGCGGCATCGGCGGCATAGGTCGAGCCATCAGCCTTGCTGCCGGCGAGCGCGAAAAAAACGACGCCCGGTCTTACCTGGCGGGAATCGGAGGAGAGACCGGTAACCTCCAAATCGGGGGAAGCTGTTCCCTCGACAGGCAGGATACCGGCTAGATTTTTCAGATACATTGAGTCCCGTTCACCGCAACAAAATAGCGCGCAGTTGCCGGCGCGCCCCAAGAATCACTGATAGGAAACCAGCGTTGCACCATTTTCATGGCTGAAATCTGGCTTCACGCCAAGCATCGAAGCCGCACGCCTGATGATGTTGCCTGCCATGATGCCGGCATTCGAGGCGGCGGTGGCGCCCATGCCGGGCTTTTCCGGCTTCGGCTCATCGGCGATGGTCAGCACGATATATTGCGGATCGTCCATCGGAAAGGCGGCGACGAAGGCGTTGAAATTCTTCTCTTTCGAATAACGGCCGTTGACGACCTTTTCCGCCGTGCCCGTCTTGCCGCCGACGCGGTAACCCGGAACCCTGGCGCTCTTGCCCGAGCCTTTCTCGGCGTTGAGTGCGTAGAGATAGCGCATCCCTTCCACGGTCGTGTCCTTGACCACCCTTTTGGCCACCTCCATCGCCTGCTCGGCCGTGCGCGGCAGAAAAGTCGGCTCGATCAAATAGCCACTCATCAATGCGGCGCAGCCGACGGCAGTCTGCAGGGGCGTTGTCGAGACGCCATGGCCGAAGGCGATGGTGATCGAATTGACCTGCTTCCATACTTTCGGTTCGGTCGGGCGCGCCACTTCCGGCAATTCCGTCTGCATCTTTTCGAGCACGCCTAGCCGATGCAGGAACTCGCGATGCCCTTCGATGCCGACAGCCTCGGCTTCTTTGGCCGAGCCGATGTTGGACGAATAGATGAACACTTCGGGCACCGAAAGCACACGGCCTTTGCTGTGGAAGTCATGGATGGTCTGGCGGCCGATCCTGATCGGGCGCGACGCATCGAAGCGACTCTCCAGCGTCACCTTGCCGGAATCGAGCGCCATGCCGGTGGTGAAGCTCTTGAAGGTCGAGCCCATCTCGTAGAGCCCGGCCGACATACGGTTCAGCCGGTCCTTTTCCTGAGCATTGTAGGGATTGTTGGGGTCAAAATCCGGCACCGAGGCCATCGCCAGGACTTCGCCGGTCTTGATATTGAGGACCACCGCGCCGGCCGCGATCGCGTGGAACCGTTCCATGCCGGTCGCCACCTCGTCGCGCACCACATGCTGGACGCGCAGGTCTATCGACAGCTTCACCGGCTTCAGATCCCTGGCCACCGCCAGTCCTGACGCCTGCAGATCGGTCAGGCCCTGGTCATCGATGTACTTCTCCATACCGGAGATGCCCTGATTGTCGATGTTGGTGAGCCCGACAATGTAGGATGACGTTTCGCCGCTCGGATAGAAGCGGCGCTTTTCGGTGCGGAAACCGAGACCCGGGATGCCGAGCGCCATGATGTCGGCCTGCTGCTTCGGCGTCAGCTGCCGCTGCAGCCAGACGAAGCCGGCGCCGCTCTTCAGCTTGTGATAAGTCTGCTCGTAGTCAATCTCGGGAAGCACGGTCGAGAGCTTCTCGATCGCCTCGTCGGCGTCGACGATACGGCGCGGCTCGGCGAACAGCGACGCCGTCTTGATGTCGGTCGCCAGCACCTCGCCGTTGCGGTCGACGATGTCCGGCCGCGATGCAGTGACGCGGCTCTGCGGACCACCCGAATTGTCCGGATTCTGCAGGCCGAGATAGACCAGTCGGCCGGCAATCGTCGAATAGATGGTGAAGAACACCGCCATCGTCATGACGATGCGGGTCTTGGCCTTGCCGCCGGTTGCCTTGCGGGCGGCGTCGACGACGATCGAGCCGTCCTCAGTTGCCTTGCTTCGGCGCTTCAGCAGGTTGCCGATCCCTGGAAGCCTGCTGATCATTGCACGGTGCTCCCGGTCACCACCGGATCCTTGCCGTCCGACGGCCCTTTGCCCGAATTGTCGGCCATGCCGCCGAGCGGCTGCGACGACAGGTCCTCGATATTGAGCGGCTTCATCGGCACGTCGTCGAGCCCGCCGATTTGGTGGGCGTTGAGCGGCTCGAGCCCGAGCTGCGACTTGTAGATTTCGGCAAGCTTCTGCAGCCGCGCCGGCTGGGTGAGCAGGCTCCAGTCCGCCTTGAGAAGATCGATTGTGTCTTCCTCGTAGCGGATCTGCGCCTGCAGCTTCTGCACCGCCGCCAGCTGGTCCTCGGCCTCGCGCTTGGTCTTGTAGGTCAATGCCGCCGCCGAGACCATTACGGCGATCAGGACTATATCGCTGGTGCGAAACACGTGCTTACCTCTCCCCCGGCCGCTCGACGGCGGGAAGCTTTGGAAGGCCGAAAATCGAAAAGTCGCCGGCGCGCGCAGGCGCGCCGGTGCGGATTGCCGCGCGCAGCCTCGCCGAGCGCGCCCGCGGATTGCCGGCGATCTCGGCCTCTCCCGGCGTCACCCCGCCGCCGGATTTGCGGAAGGTCGCCAGCCGCGCCGGCGCGTCCGGCATATGACGCGATCCGCTGGCCGCATCGGCGCGATCGGCGATGAAGCGCTTGACGATGCGATCCTCCAGCGAATGAAAGGTCACGACGGCGAGCCTGCCGCCCGGCTTCAGCACCCGCTCGGCGGCGAACAGCGCGCTCGCCAACTCGCCGAGCTCGTCATTGACGAAGATGCGCAGCGCCTGGAAGACGCGGGTGGCGGGATGGATCTTGTCCTTCGGCGCGCGGCCGACATGGGTGGCGATGGCGTCGGCAAGATCGAGCGTGCGCTCGAAGGGCCGCTTCTCGCGCCGGGCCTCGATCATGCGGGCGATGCGGCCGGCATGCCGCTCTTCGCCGAGAAAGCCGAAGATGCGGGCAAGGTCGCCCGCCTTGAAGGTGTTCACGACGTCGGCGGCGCTCAGGCCAGCCTGCGCCATGCGCATGTCGAGCGGTCCGTCGGCGCGAAAGGAAAAGCCGCGCCCGGCCTGGTCGAGCTGCATCGACGAGACGCCGATGTCGAGCACGACGCCGTCGGCGCTTTCGACATGCTTGTCCAGGGTCGAGAACGGCTCCTGAACGAGCTTCAGCCTGCCGCCGGCCTGCTGTTCCAGAGCCTTGCCCGCGGCGATCGCATCCGGATCGCGGTCGATGGCCACGACCGAGGCGCCGCGCTCGAGGATGGCGGTGGTGTAGCCGCCGGCGCCGAACGTGCCGTCGACGATCGTCTCGCCCGCCTTGGGTTCAAGCGCCTCCAGCACTTCGGCAAGGAGGACCGGAATGTGACGGACCAGTCCGCCAACGGCGTGAGGATCATCGCCGTGGCCAGTCATCATTCCGGTCCCTCCCCGGGCTTCGTCCCCTGCCGAAGCTGCAAAAGCCTGGCTCGAGCCTGCGCCCCATAGGCGGCAAGCCGGCCCGGCTCCCAGATCTGGAAGAAATTGCCGCGGCCGACAAAGGCCACCTCGTTCGAGATGCCCGTGTGCTCGCGGATGAAATCGGTCATCGTGATGCGGCCGTCCTGGTCGAGTTTCAGGAACGTCCCGTCGCCATGGCAGAAGAAGGACATATCGTCCGCCGTCTGCAGGAAGGGATCTTCCAGCGCGATCCGCTGCTCGTAGCGGTCGAGCAGATCGAGCCCGCCGACGTCCATCGCCGGAAGGTCGAGGCAGCGTAGCGCATAGAGTTCCGCATAGCCACGTTTCTGCACGACCGAACGGAAATGCGCCGGAACGGATACCCGCCCCTTCGCATCGATCCTGTTCACTGCGTTTGACAGAAATCGGTCCACTACGCCTTACAGCCGCTGTCGCCGCCGCACCCCTGCCCATGTTTTTCTCCGCGCCGCCGCGGCGCATCGCCTCGCGACAAATCGCTTCATTCACCAAGGCGAAAACCGGCAAACGCGCAGCCGCCGCGACTGCCCGATTGGCGTACGCTTCACCCTGACGCGGAACGAAAGCTTGATGAGAATGGGATATCATGGGGTAATATGGGCGTCAACGGGAAGAGGCATCACAAACACGCATGCCACAACCTGAAAGCGCAGGCTTGCGGCACGTCTCGTCTTTATCGTCCATTAAGCCTAACGAAGCGTTTAGAAGGCTCTGGCCCAAAAGGACGCGGCTTGCCGCGAAGGCCCGGCACGCCTAGCGTTCGGACGTCAGTTCAGTGAAGGAATGCGCCCAATGTCCGAAACCGCGAAGTCACGCGCCGCGACACTTGCCCATCTGCGCAGCGGCGATTTCGCCAAGGGCGATCCGATCCCTTTGCCGCTGACAATGGCCTCGATCTTTCATTCGCCGGGCGACGCGACGGGCTTCGATCAATACGGCCGCTTCAGCAATCCGACATGGCACGCGGTCGAGCATGCGCTTGGTCATCTCGAAGATGCGCAGTGCATCGCCTTTCCGTCGGGCATGGCGGCGATTTCGGCAACGTTCTTTGCGCTGGTCAAATCTGGCGACCGCATCCTCTTGCCCTCGAACGGCTACCACACGACGCGGGCTCTGGCGGAGCGTTTCCTGAAACCGCTCGGCATCGCCTATGACGTGAGGCCGACATCGAGCATGCTCGACGGCGGCTTCGCCGGCTACCGGCTGGTCTTCGTCGAAACCCCCTCGAACCCAAGGCTGGATATCTGCGACATCGCCGCCGTCGCCAAGACCGCCCACGAACAAGGTGCGCTCCTCATCGTCGACAACACGACGATGACGCCCTTCGGCCAGCGCCCGCTCGACCTTGGCGCCGACATCGTGGTCTCGGCCGACACCAAGGCGATCAACGGTCACTCGGATGTGCTGTTCGGCCATGTCGCCAGCCGTGATCCGGATATTATCGCCAAGGTCAGGGACTGGCGAGAAACCGCCGGCGGCATTCCCGGGCCGTTCGAGGCCTGGCTCGTGCATCGCGGCCTTGAAACACTTGAGGTCCGGTACGATCGCATGTGCTCCTCGGCGGAAACGATCGCCCGCCGGCTCAAGGGGCATCGCGCCGTGAGCGGCTTGCGCTTTCCAGGCCTTGAGGGCGACCCCTCGCACAATCTGGCGCGTGCCCAGATGGAGCGCTTCGGCTTTCTCATCTCATTCGAGCTGACTTCGGAAGAGAAGGCCGAGGATTTCATCAACAACTGCGCGCTGATTGAATCGGCCACCTCGTTTGGTGGCGTCCATACATCGGCTGAACGGCGATCGAAGCGCGGCGATGCCGTGCCGCCCGGCTTCGTGCGGCTGGCCGTCGGCTGCGAGCCGGTGGAAGAGCTCTGGCAGGCGATCGAGGCGTCTTTAGACCGGCTTGACGGCTGAGCGGCTCGGAGCGCTGTAGAGGAAAATGCCAGCTGGCCTGTAAGCCGGGTTCTGTATGGCCCCCACGCCTTGCGGCGCGGGAACGTGGCGGCCATTCATCTTGGGCGCATGTCGCCATGCGCCTCACGCAACCTACCCGGGCGGTGGGCCGGAAACAGCCCTCGAAGGTTTCCCTTCGCACCGCCCCTATTCGGTCTTGCTCCCGGTGGGGTTTGCCGTGCCGCTTCTGTTGCCAGTCGCGCGGTGGGCTCTTACCCCACCCTTTCACCCTTGCCGCGGCAAATGCCGCGGCGGTTTGCTTTCTGTGGCACTTTCCCTGGGGTCTCCCCCGCCGGCCGTTAGCCGGCACCGTGTCTCCATGGAGCCCGGACTTTCCTCACCCGCAGCCTTTCGGCTCTTGCGGGCGCGGCCGCCCGGCCAGCTGACAAGGGCGTATAAAGGGATTCGCGCCTGAAAACGCAACAAAAAAGGCAACTGTCCCGCTTAGACAGGCGAACCGAGCGCTGCCATCTGCACCTTCACCTTGCTGCAATAGGCGGCCGAAATCGGATTCATCCGCGTCGCCCCATGGCCGGCATTGTATTTGAGGATGGTACCGCAGGTGGTGCCGCCACCTAGCCCCTGCGCCATGGCGAGGTACTTCATGCCGTATTTGATGTTGGTGTCGGGATCGAACAGTCCCTTGACCGAACCGGTATAGCCCATCATCCGGGCCGTCGCCGGCTTGATCTGCATCAGGCCGATCTCGCCGGCGCCGCCGACCATGTTGGGCCGGAAGTTGCTCTCGATCGTGATGACGGCCTTGGCCAGCGACACCGGCACGCCGTAGCTTGCCGCATAGCGGGCGATGATCGCCGAATATTGGCCGTCGCCAGTTGCCGAAGAAGACAAGGCGGGCTTTTCAGGACGGATGGAAGCTGTCGCGGTCAGGTCGATGGTTTGCCTGCTGCGCTTTGCGTAGCGTTTGACTCTTGATTTCGCGGACCGCGCTGCGGCGGCTTTCTGCACCTTCGCCGGGGCAGCTCTCTTGGTCGTCGAAGTCTTGGCGCTTGGCGCAGCCTTGGGCTTTGAGGCGGTCGCAGCAAACCCATTGTCCGCCGCCCGGAGGCTCAGGGGGGCGCTGTTCGCTGGGCTGAAGGCAAAAGTCATCACTCCGGCAGCAACGGCTGCCGCTACAACGGTCAATCTTTGCATGTATTCCTGTTCTGTTAGAACCGCGCGAAGAATTTCACGCGGCGAGGCCAATCCAACACCGGAGCATCTTGAAGGGATAGATGCCCGACAACTTGCGGTAGATGCGTTTGGAGACCGAATTGGCGCCAATAAAGGCGAGGCAATTCACTTTGTATGACAAATTGTAATTTAGTCAGCTTGACCGGCTATTTGGAAGAGGCTGCCTTTACCGCAGCCAGCAGCCTTTGGAGCGTGCTGATCGTCGAACCGTCCGCCACGCCGTCGACGAGCCGCCGTCGAAAATGCCGCTGAAACGCCGCCACCACGATTTCCGTCTGGCGGTCGAAGACACCCGATATCTCGGCGCTGTAGCCGTAAAGCGCCAGCATCGACTGCAGGGCTTCCACGTCAGCACCTGCGTCGCCCGCCCTCAGCGCCGCGCCCATCTTGATCGGGGCCGCGGGAACGAGATGACCGACGCCGGCCGCAAAGAGCGCCTTCCAGGGAAACTTCTCGCCCGGGTCGACCTTGCGTCCCGGCGCCACATCGGAATGCGCAAGCACCCTTTGCGGTGGAATGGAATGCCGGCCCGCGATCCCCGCGCATAAATCGATCACGGCCTTGACCTGCCGCTTCGGGAAGGTTTTGTAGCCCAGCGAATGCCCGGGGTTGACGATCTCGATGCCGACAGAGCAGGAGTTGATGTCGGTGCACCCGAACCATGAACCCTTGCCGGCATGCCAGGCGCGGTCGCTTTCGCGCACCATTTGCACGATGCGGCCGTCCTCATGCACAAGATAGTGCGAGGATACCTCGCTTGCCGCATCGCACAGCCAGGCCTCGGCCCCAGGCCCCGTCGGCATGCCGGTATAGTGCAGCACGATCATGTCGGGCCTGAGCGTCTCGCGTCGCGGACCGAAATTCGGCGATAGCCTGACCTCGGCACCCGGCTGGTCGGGCAAGAAACCGCTCATACGTGCCTGAGGCCCCGTTCGATCATCTCATAGGCGGCATTGATCGCAGCGACCCTTGTCGTGGCGATCTTGATGAATTCCTGCGGCAGGCCGCGCGCGATCAGCCGGTCGGGATGGTTGTCGGAGATCAGCTTGCGATAACGCTTCCTGACCTCCTCGAATGGCTTCCCGCGTTCGACGCCGAGAACCACATAGGGATCGGCGGCGCCCAGATTGACGTGGCGCGCCAGGATCGCCTGGTAATGCGCCTCATCGATCTGAAAAATCTCGGCGATGCGATGCAGGAATTGCCCTTCCCTCTCGTGAACCAGGCCATCCGCCTTGGCGATGTGGAACAGCCCGTCGAGTATGTCTTCCAGCATCTTGCAATTCGCATGACCGGAACCGCAAAGCTGCGACATGCGCTGGGCGTAGATTTCAAATCCGGCAACATCGCGCTTGGCGAGGTCATAGAGGCGCGCCACATTGCGCGTTTCGCTCGGCGGCACCTCAAAGATTTCCTGGAAGGCGCGCACCTCGTCCTGGGTGACGATGCCGTCGGCCTTCGCCATCTTGGCCGAAAGCGCGATCATCGCCACCGAGAAGGCCACGCGCCGGCGTAGATCGGGGTCGCCCGAGTACACGGTCCGCACGGCCTCGACGACATCGCCGACGCCCGAGGACGCCGACAACGAAACACGAGCGATGAAGTCGCCGAGGCGGTCCCAAATCGACATGCGGCTTCTTAGTGCGAACCGGGCACCGCTATCAAGCCGGGACGATGCCGCAGGTCGAACGACTTTGAGGACAGTCCCGCCAAAAAGGAAGGCCGGCACAGGGGCCGGCCTTCCTGATTTCAGTGGATGAACTTCTACTGCGCGGGCGCAGCAGGAGGTGTTGCCGGAGCCGGTTCAGCAGGCTTCGAAGGGTCAGGGGTGGCCGGCTTCATTGGCTGTTCGTTGGCCGGCGGGTTGGTGCTCTGCGTGGTGGTGTTGTCGGTGCTGCTGTCGCTGCAAGCCGCGACCCCCAGCAGGGCGAGCGCCGAAACAGACGCCAGAATAAGCTTCTTCATGGTATCTCTCCTTCAGCAAACGCTCACGTTTCGGTGAACGTCGCAGAAGAAATGCAGAAATCAGACCTGGGTTTCGTAACGTTGCGTTTCCATGTGTAACACCAGGGCGCATGGTTGCCGGGGCCAAAACGGCGAACTAACAGAACGGGTTGTCGCAGATAACGGATAAGCAGCATGCAGGACGCCGCAGCCAACAAATGGGATTTCTGGATCGACCGGGGCGGGACCTTCACCGACATCATCGGCCGCGATCCGCAAGGCCGACTGCATCCCCGGAAGCTTTTGTCGGAGAACCCTGAGGCCTATGCCGATGCCGCTATCCAGGGCATCCGCGAACTGCTTGGACTGAAAACCGGCGCCGCCATCCCCGCGGAGCGCATCGGCGACATAAAAATGGGCACCACTGTCGCTACCAACGCGCTGCTGGAGCGCAAGGGCGACCGCGTGCTGCTGCTCATCACCAGGGGTTTTCGCGACGCGCTGCGCATCGCCTATCAGGCGCGGCCGGATATTTTCGCCAAGGAGATCATCCTGCCCGAACAGCTCTATGAGCGGGTGGTAGAGATCGACGAGCGCGTGCGCGTGGACGGGTCCGTCGAGCGCCTGCTCGACATCGCCGCCTGCCGCCCGGCCATCGAGCAGGCCAAGGCCGACGGCATCGACGCGGTAGCCATCGTCTTGATGCACGCCTGGAAATATCCCGACCATGAAAAGGCAGTCGCGAAAGTCTGTCGCAAGATCGGCTTCAGCCAGATATCGGTCAGCCACGAGGTCTCGCCGCTCATCAAGCTGGTCGGTCGTGGCGACACCACGGTGGTTGACGCCTATCTGTCGCCGATCCTGTCACGCTACGTGCAAAGGGTGGCGGGAGAATTGGGCGCCGGCCCGCGGCTGATGTTCATGATGTCATCGGGCGGGTTGACCGCCGCCGACATGTTCCAGGGCAAGGATGCGCTGCTTTCCGGCCCGGCCGGCGGCGTCGTCGGCATGGTCGAGACGGCGAAGCTCGCCGGCTTCGACAAGGTCGTCGGCTTCGACATGGGCGGCACCTCGACCGACGTCGCCCATTATGACGGCGGATACGAGCGCGCCTTCGACACTGAAGTCGCCGGCGTTCGCATCCGCGCGCCGATGATGCGTATTCATACGGTCGCGGCCGGCGGTGGCTCGATCCTGCATTACGAGGCCGGTCGCTTCCGCGTCGGCCCGGACTCCGCCGGCGCCAATCCCGGCCCGGCCGCTTATCGACGCGGCGGCCCGCTCGCCGTCACCGACGCCAATGTCATGCTCGGTAAGCTGCAGCCCGACGTCTTCCCGGCGATCTTCGGCCCCGGTCAAGACCAGCCGCTCGACGTCGCCGCCGTGCGCGAAAAATTCGCGGCTTTAGCCGCCGAGATCGGCGATGGACGCTCGCCCGAAGCGGTGGCCGAGGGTTTCGTCACCATCGCCGTCGAGAACATGGCCAACGCCATCAAGAAGATTTCGGTGCAGCGCGGTTACGATGTCACTGAATATCTCTTGAACTGTTTCGGTGGCGCCGGCGGCCAGCATGCCTGCCTCGTCGCCGATGCGCTCGGCATGGAAGCGGTGCTTATCCACCCCTTCTCCGGCTTGCTTTCGGCTTACGGCATCGGGCTGTCGACGGTTTTCGCCTCGCGCCAGCAGGCGTTGCTGAAGCCGCTCGCCGAAGAGTCCCGCTCCTCGATCGAGGACCTGATTGCGACCTTGCACCAGGGCGTCATCGCCGAGCTTGCAGTGCAAGGCATTGCGCAAGACGCCATCGCCTCAAAGCCGGTCCTGCAGATCCGTTATGACGGCACCGACACAACTTTGCCGGTCAACTTCGAGCACGGCTCGATTTTTCGCGCCAGGAGCGATTTCGAGGCCGCGCACAAGGCGCAATTCGGCTTCGTCTACGAAGACAAGCCGATGATCATCGAGGCAGTCGGCGTCGAAGGCAGCGATGTCGAGACCGCCGGCCGCGACGAAAGTGAATCAGGGCTCGAAGACCAAGTGGCAAGCCCCTGGCAGTCCCGGCAATTCTTCGCCGACGGAGCCTGGCGCGATGCCGGCATCTTCCGGCGCGAGGATTTGAAGCCCGGTCACAAGGTGGCAGGCCCCGCGCTCGTCATCGAGCCGAACCAGACCATCGTCGTCGAGCCGGGCTGGCAGGCCGAGATCACGGCCAGGAACCACGTGCTGCTGCGGCGTATAGAGAAAAAGGCGCGGCAGGCGGCGCTCGGCACCGAAGCCGATCCGGTGATGCTCGAGGTCTTCAACAACCTTTTCATGTCGATCGCCGAGCAGATGGGCGTCACGCTGCAGAACACCGCCTATTCCGTCAACATCAAGGAGCGACTGGACTTTTCCTGCGCCGTGTTCGACCGCCATGGCGCGCTGGTCGCCAACGCGCCGCACATGCCGGTGCATCTTGGGTCCATGGACCGCTCGGTCGAAACCGTCATCCGCCTGAATTCAGGCGATATCCATCCCGGCGACGTTTTTGCGCTCAACGCGCCCTACAATGGCGGCACGCATCTGCCCGACATCACCGTGGTGACGCCGGTGTTCGACGACGCACGCAAGGAAATCCTCTTCTGGGCGGCCTCGCGCGGCCACCATGCCGATGTCGGCGGCACCGCGCCGGGCTCGATGACGCCTTTGGCCACAACCGTCGACGAGGAAGGCGTGCTGTTCGACAATTTCCGCATCGTCGATCGCGGCCGCTTCCGCGAGGAGGAGCTCGAGGCGCTCCTCACCGACCATCCCTATCCTGCCCGCAATCCCGCCCAGAACATCGCCGACCTCAAGGCGCAGATCGCCGCCAACGAAAAGGGCGTGGCGGAGTTGCGCAAGATGGTCGCGCATTTTGGCCTCGCTGTCGTCGAGGCCTATATGGGCCATGTTCAGGACAATGCCGCCGAGAGCGTGCGCCGCGTGCTGGAAAGGCTGCCCGACAGTTCCGACTACGAGTATGCCACCGACACCGGCCAGGTGATCAAAGTGAAGATCACCGTCGATCGGCAAAGGCGCGACGCGACGGTCGATTTCACCGGCACCTCGAAGGTCATGAAGAACAATTTCAATGCGCCGGAGCCGGTGGCGCGAGCCGCTGTGCTCTATGTCTTCCGCGTCATGGTCGAGGACATGATCCCGATGAACGCCGGATGTCTCAGGCCGATCAACATCGTCATCCCCGACGGTTGCATGCTCAAACCCTCCTACCCTGCCGCCGTCGTCGCCGGCAATGTCGAGACCTCGCAGCATGTCACCAACGCGCTGTTCGGCGCCATGGGCGCGATGGCCAACGCGCAAGGCACAATGAACAATCTCACCTTCGGCAACCGGCAATACCAATATTATGAGACGATCTGCTCCGGCTCGCCGGCCGGCCAAATGAATTCGGGCCGCGGCTTTGCCGGCACCTCCGGCGTCCACACGCATATGACCAATTCGCGACTTACCGATCCCGAAGTGCTGGAACTGCGCTTCCCGGTCGTGCTAGAAGACTTCCACATCCGCGACGGTTCCGGCGGCAAGGGCAAATGGAACGCCGGCAACGGCACCAAACGCACGATCCGCTTCCTCGAAAAAATGGAATGCGCCATCCTCTCCTCACACCGCAACCGCCCGCCGCAGGGTCTGAACGGCGGCGGCGACGGCGAGGCCGGCTCGACCAAGGTCAGACGCAACGACGGCTCGATCGAGGTGCTGAAGGCCTGCGACCAGACCACGCTCGACGCCGGCGAGGCCGTCATCGTCGTCACGCCGACGCCCGGCGGATTCGGCAAGGCCTAAGACTCAGCGTCAGCAGCCTGTCACCCGCCTGTCACAACGCTGCGCTACCCGCTTGCGCCAATGCAAACGGGGAATCAGCTTGCCATGTCGGATGTATCGGGAGAACTCGTTTTTCGACGCGGCAAGGAGGTTGGAAAAGCCGTCTACCAGAACCGCGCCCTGTCGAAGGACGGCATTTCCGAGCGGCTTTTCGCCTTCCTGTTTTCCGGCCTCGTCTATCCCCAGATCTGGGAAGACCCGGAGGTCGACATGGACGCCATGCAGCTTGGCGCCGGCCATCGCGTCGTCACAATCGCATCGGGCGGCTGCAACATTCTGGCTTACCTCACCCGTTCGCCCGCCCGGATCGACGCCGTCGACCTCAACGCCGCGCACATCGCGCTGAACCGCATGAAGCTGGAGGCGGTGCGCCATCTGCCCTCGCAGGGCGATCTGTTCCGCTTCTTCGGCGCAGCCGATACCAGCCACAACTCGGAAGCTTACGACCGCTTCATCGCGCCGCATCTCGACCCGGTCAGCCGTCACTACTGGGAGCGCAGGAACTGGCGCGGCCGCCGCCGCATCGCGGTTTTCGACCGCAACTTCTACCAGACCGGCCTGCTTGGCCTCTTCATCGCCATGGGCCATCGTGTGGCAAAACTGTTCGGTGTCGATCCGGCCGGCATCATGAAGGCCGAGAACATCGGCGAGCAGCGCCGTTTCTTTAACGAGGAGCTGGCACCGGTCTTCGCCAAGAAGCTGCTGCGCTGGGCGACATCGCGCAAGGCCTCGCTTTTCGGTCTGGGTATCCCGCCGGCACAGTACGACTCGCTGATCACGTCCGGCGACGGTTCGATGGCGAGCGTCTTGAAAGCGCGGCTGGAGAAGCTCGCCTGCGATTTCCCGCTGAAGAACAACTATTTCGCCTGGCAGGCCTTTGCCCGCCGCTATCCGCAGCCCGGCGAGGCAGCCCTGCCCGCCTATTTGGAACAGCGCAACTACAGGACGATCCGCGCCAACACCGAACGCGTCGCCATCCATCATGCCAACTTGATCAAATTCCTCGCCGGCAAGGATGCGGGCTCGGTCGATCGCTTCGTCCTGCTCGATGCCCAGGACTGGATGACCGACGACCTGCTCAACGATCTGTGGACCGAGATCACCCGCACGGCCTCGGTTGGCGCGCGCGTGATCTTCCGCACCGCGGCCGAGCCCAGCCTGCTGCCGCGCCGCGTCTCCAGTTCCCTGCTCGACCAGTGGCGCTACGAAGCCGAGGCCTCGCGCGAATTCTCGGCCAGGGATCGCTCGGCGATCTATGGCGGCTTCCATCTCTATGTGAAGCGCGCCGCATGAGCACGACGGAGCTGCCGGTCCGCCATGCCGATCTGATGGATGGCGTCTATCGCTGGCAGCGCCATATCTACGACATTACCCGCAAATACTACCTGCTCGGCCGCGACCGGCTGATAGCGGGGCTCGACGTGCCGCAAGGCGGCACCGTGCTCGAGCTCGGCTGCGGTACCGGCCGCAACATCGTTCTTGCCGCCCGGCGCTATCCAGACGCCCGCTTCTTCGGTTTGGATATCTCGGCCGAGATGCTGGAGACGGCAAACGCGGCTATCGCTCGCGAAGGTCTCTCCGACAGGGTCGAACTGGCGCGCGGCGACGCCACGGATTTCGATCCGGCGGCGCCCTTCGGCATCGAGCGCTTCGACCGTGTCTTCATATCCTATTCGTTGTCGATGATCCCCGGCTGGGAGAAGACCGTGTCGGCCGCGCTTGCCGCGCTCGCACCCGGCGGCTCGCTGCATGTCGTCGATTTCGGCCAGCAGGAAGGTCTGCCAAACTGGTTCCGGGCCTTGCTGCGCGGCTGGCTGCGGAAATTCCATGTCACGCCGCGCGCCTCGCTGCGCGACGTCCTTGACTCGGAGTCGAAACGGACCGGCGCAACCTTCCGTTTCAGAACGCTTTATCGCGGCTATGCCTGGCTCGGCGTCATCGGAGCTCGGATGTAGAGAGCCTTACTGGTGTAAAGCTTTCACCAGCGCGGCCACCATCGCCTGCGGCCGATAGCCGAGCTTGGCAGGTGTCAGCCCGAGCCGTACCACCACCAATTGCTCCGACGGAATGATGGCCACCGTCTGGCCGTCATGGCCTTCCATCCAGTAGGTGTCCTTGGGCAGGCCGGCGGCAGCGCCCGCGCCCGGATTCTCCTCATCGCCCGGACCCTCGATCCACACCTGGCCGTTGCCGTAGACCTTCGAGGCCGGCGCCGGCTGCCGCATCCAGTCGACGAATCCGGCGGGCAGGATCTGCGCGCCGTTCCAGACACCGCCCTGCAGCAGGAACTGGCCGAAGCGGGCCCAGTCGTGCGCCGTGGCGTAGAGATAGGACGAGCCGACGAAAGTGCCTCGCTCGTCGGTTTCGAGCACCGCGCTGTGCATACCGAGCGGCTCAAACAGCGCCGTGCGCGGCCAGCTCAGCGCCTTCACCTTGTCGCCGATTGCCTCCTGCCACAGCCGCGACAGCATGACGGCCGTACCGCTCGAATAGGAAAATGCCTTGCCCACCTCGCCGCCGAGCGGCTTGGTCTCGGCAAAGCCCGCCATGTCCGGCTCGAGATAGAGCATGCGCGTCACGTCGGCGACGTCGCCATAGTCCTCGTTGAACTCCAGCCCGCTCGACATCGCCATCATGTCGGCAAGACTGATCGCCGCCCGACCGTCGGCCTTCCACGGCGAGAACAGGCCCTTGTTGTCGAGCGCCATCTTGCCGTCCTTGACCAGCGTGCCGACGATCGCGGCATTCACCGTCTTGGTCATCGACCAGCCGAGCAGCGGCGTCTTGGCCGAAAAACCCTCGCCATAGCGTTCCGCGACGATGCGGCCGTTCTTCACCACCACGACCGCGCGCATGCCTGTCCCGACCATCGCGGCATCGTCGACGATCTTCGTGACGGCGGGGTTTTGCAGGGCGTCCACCCTTTCGCCCTCCGGCCAGAGCGCATCCTGCGAGGCCACCGCCAAAGGCTCGATATGGACGGAGGTCTGCCGCGCCCTGCCGGTGTCGCCATCCGGAACCGACGCGCAGCCGACCCCGTGGCGCTCTACGGCGACGCTCTTGCCCAGCGTCCAAAGCAGGCCCGCCGAAACAAGGCCCCTTTCCTTGTCGACGGATACCTTCATCAGCTTGAGCAGCGGATGGCCCGGTGCCTGCACGTCGACGGCCAGCACTTCATTCGGGTCGCGGCCGGCGATGAACACGTTGGAGCAGACGATCTTGGCCGCATAGCCCGAGCCGACACGGATCAGTTCGGGCGGCGCAAAGTAGAGCCAGGCGAAGAGCGCGATCACCGCCAGCACAATGAGGCCGAACAGCCATTTGGTGAACTTCACGACAGCCCGCATCTTTCCGCCCTTGGGTTTTCCGGTTCGCTTTATGTCATTGATTTGCCGCCATTGCTTCTCCAAAATCATGGTCGATGTCGAGCGCCGTCAATGGATTATCAACCATGTTCGGCGATGAACGGAGAGACTGGGCGGTCCTGTGGGGCGACCGTCCGGAGGGGGCCTGCGGAAGCGACCACCATCAGTGAAGGACCCATCAGCGGCCGGCTGATCCCGGCTCGGGGGATATCATGCGCCGTCTTGCGGCCATCCTGATGCTGACGCTGTTGAGCGCCTGCTCGACCGTGGACGATCTATCGCCGCTGGCGCCGTCATCGCAGACGGTCGCCCTGCGCGCGCCCCGTTTCGAAGATTCCAAACCGCATGAATGGGACAGCGGCGCGCCGTGGAATTATGCGATCCACGGCACCGACGTCTCAAAATACCAGACCTCTGTCGACTGGCCGACGGCCAAGGCCAGCGGCATCTCCTTCGCCTTCATCAAGGCGACCGAGGGCGGCGATCGCTTCGACGATTATTTCAACGAGCATTGGGCACGCACCAAGGCCGTCGGACTCCCGCGCGCGGCCTATCATTTCTTCTATTTCTGCACCCCGGCCGCCACCCAGGCGCGCTGGTTCATCGCCAATGTTCCGAAAGATCCGTCGGCGATGCCGCCGGTGCTCGACATGGAATGGAACCCGAAGTCCCCGACCTGCCGACTGCGCCCCGATCCCGCGACGGTGCGCAGCGAGATGACCACCTTTCTCGAGATCGTCGAGCGCCATTATGGCAAGAAGCCGATCATCTATACGTCGCTCGACTTCTTCGATGACAATAACCTGGCGACGTTCCGCGGCTATCCTTACTGGCTGCGCTCGGTCGCCGGCCATCCGCGCCAGAAGTATGGCAGCCATCCTTTCACCTTTTGGCAGTACACCGGAACCGGCATCGTGCCCGGCATGACCGGCAAGTCCGACATCAATGTTTTCAACGGCTCGGAAGCCGCCTGGAACAAGTGGCTGCGGCAGAACACCCGTTGACATCGGCCCCCTTGCCTGCTTTCGACATGGCGGGCGGTGATAGTTGCAACCGCTGGCGATGCGGAGCGGCGCACCCCACCGGGGTGCCGCACGGCGCTCCTGAATTTTGAAATCTACGCATGATGCGTCCGCATCCGGCCGTGATCATGCCCCGGTCTCGTAAGGGAAGCGATGCGATTGCGCGTTGAAATCCTGGCGGCGCTGCTGGTCGGCGCTTTCGCTTGGCCTGCGGCGGCGCAGGAATGCGGCGGCGATTTCGAAGCGTGGAAACAGGGCGTGGCCGCGGAAGCCAAGGCAGCCGGCGTCGGCGCCGTTGGCCTGAAGGCGCTGGAAAATGCCGCGATCGATGAAAAGGTGCTGGCGCGCGACCGCGCTCAAGGGGTGTTCGCCCAGACCTTCACCCAATTCTCGAACCGCATGATCTCGGCCTATCGCCTGAAGCAGGGCGCGGCCAACCTCAAGAAATATGCCGACGTCTTCGCGCGCGCCGACAAGGAATTCGGCGTGCAGCCGGCCGTCATCACAGCGTTCTGGGGACTGGAGACGGATTTCGGCGCCGTGCAGGGCGATTTCCACACGCTGGACGCGCTGGTCACCCTTGCGCACGACTGCCGCCGCCCTCAGTTGTTCCGGCCGCAATTGGTGCCGTTGCTGACCTTGATCGACCGCGGCGTGCTGCCGGCCGATGTCAAGGGCGCCTGGGCCGGCGAGATCGGCCAGACGCAGATTCTGCCGACCGACTATCTCGCCCGCGGCGTCGACGGCGACGGCGACGGCAAGGTCGATCTCCGGAACAGCGTGGCGGACGTCATCATGACCACGGCCGACAAAATCCTGTCGCGCGGCTGGAAGCGCGACCAGCCCTGGGTCGAGGAGGTGCGCGTTCCCGACGACATGCCTTGGGACCAGACCGGCCGCACCAACAAGCTGCCGCTGTCGCAATGGGCCCAATGGGGCGTGACCAATCCGGACGGCACGCCGCTCGTCGACAACGGCCTGAAGGCCGGGCTCGCCTTGCCCATGGGTCGCAAGGGTCCAGCCTTCCTGACCTACGACAATTTCGACGTTTATCTGGAATGGAACCAGTCCTTCACTTACGCGCTCACCGCTGCGGTGCTGGCGACCCGTCTGGCCGGGGCGCCGCAATTCGACCCGCGCACGCCCGAGCCCGGCCTCAACGGTGACCAGATGAAGGCCCTGCAGACCAAGCTTGAGGCCAAGGGCTACGATGTCGGCACGGTCGACGGTATCCTCGGCACGAATACCCGCGAAGCGATCCGCAAGGAGCAGATGCGCCTGGGCATGGCCGTGGACGGTTGGCCGACGCCGGAATTGCTGGCGAAATTGTAGCGCCCTGTCCTTCTCCCACAAGGGAGAAGGGGGAGCTCAATCCGCCATCGTCTCCAAGCTCGCGAAACCTTGCGGCGCGTCGCCCTCGTCGAACGGCGTCGTCACCTCCACGAACGTGTCGGGATAGAACCCGTTGAATCGCGTCCTCAGCGACAGCGAGTAGGCGCCGATGTGGCCGATCTCGATCCAGTCGCCCGTGTCGACCGTTTCCGGCAGCCAGAACGGCCTCGACAATATGTCGACGGAATCGCACGTTGCGCCGCAGACCTTGAACGGCACGACCGTCTTGTCGCTGCCATTGCGCGTGCGGATCGCCGGATCGGGAATGAAGCGCGCCGGCAGCGTGATCTTGCCGGTCCATGAATCCGAGAGCGACGCCCAGATGCCGTCATTGATGTAGAGCCTTTTGCCCTTGCGCAAGAGCACGCGCACGATCAGCGACAGGCAGCGCGCCACGATCACGCGGCCGGGTTCGGCGACCAGCGGCATCTCGTCGAACCGGTATTCCTTGAGGTCGCCGGCCAGCCGCGACATGAGCTGGCCGAGCGACGGCATCTCGATGTGCTTGCGGTTGGGATCGTGGCCGTACTCGGCCGGAAAGCCGCCGCCCACGTCGAGCCCGGCAATGTCGAAGGTCAGCCGGTTGCGCACCCAGTCGGCAGAGGCCAACGCGCGCTCGTAGGTGTCGGGGTCCTCGATCTGGCTGCCGACATGGAAGCACAGCCCGACCTTGTAGCCGGTACGGTTGAGCCGCTCGGCAAGCTCCACCGCATTGGCGGGACCGGCGCCGAATTTCTTCGACAGCTCATAGGCCGCGTGGCCTTTGGTCTGGATGCGCACGAAGACGGTGAGAGCGCCGGGATCGATGTCTAGCGCACGCACCACGCGCGTCAGCTTGGTGATCTCGTCCTCATGATCGAGCGAAATCACGCGGATGCCGTATTTCTCCAGCGCCAGCTTGATGTCCGACTGCGCCTTGATCGGATGCATGTAGAGCATTTCGGCCTCGGGCGAGACGGCCCGCACGGCGGCGAACTCGCCGGGCGAGGCGACGTCGAAGGCGCTCACGCCAGCCTCGACCAGCGTCTTCAGCACGATCTGCTCGCCATTGGTCTTGACCGCATAGGCGGTCTTGCCCGGGAACATGCCCATGAATTGCAAAGCATCGGCCTTAAGCACCTGCGGGCGGAAGCAATAGACCGGATCGTCCGGACGAAGCGCCAGTGCCGCCTCGCGGGCATTTTCGAATCGCTGCATGGACGAATCCTTGATCTCGGCGCGCACAATTAATCCTAGCTAGCCGCCAAAGAAAACAGTTCTGTGTCTCGCCTTCGCCTGCGAGCGGCCGCACCCTTTTGCGCTACGCTAAACCATTGGGCAGGTTTCGGGTGGCCCTTGCCACCGAACCGTATATCGGTTGGAGCTGGTTCGGCGGATTGAGGGAGCGATCGGCATGGGAGGGGTGACGACATGACGATGGCGGCTGGCGCCGCGCCGACACGCGGACCGATGACGCTCAGAGATTGGGCGCAGCTCCTGCTGCTCGGCGCGATCTGGGGCGGCTCCTTCTTCTTTGCCCGTATTGCCGTGGCGGAGATCCATCCTTTGGCGCTGGTGCTGTTTCGCGTCGCCATCGCGGCGGCCGCGCTTCAGCTCTATCTGGCGATCCGCGGCCCGTCCTTCCGTCTCGCCTTTCCCCACGCCGGCCTGTTCTTCCTGCTGGCGTTGGCCAACAATGTCATTCCGTTTTCGCTGATCTTCGCCGGCCAGACCGAGCTCGGCGCCGGTATTGCCTCTGTGCTCAATGCCACGACGCCATTTTGGACGCTGCTCCTCGCCAATGCGCTCACCGCTGATGAAAAACTGTCCTGGAACAAGCTGGCCGGCATCTCGCTCGGCGTTGCAGGAACAGCTGTCATGATCGGTCCTGGTTTGGCTGCTGGCCTCGGCGAGCCGGCCTGGGCCAAGTTCGCGCTGATCGGCGCCTCGGTGTCCTACGCGATTGCCCTGATGATCGCGCGCCGCTTCAAGGGGGTGCCTTCGCCGGTCATCGCCACCGGGCAACTGACCGCATCGACCATCATCATGATCCCTGTCGTGCTGATTGCCTACGGCCCAGCCGGGCTGTTTTCGGTCTCGCCGCCGGTCTGGGCCGCGGTGCTCGGGCTGGCCCTGCTCTCCACAGCCTTTGCCTACATCCTCTATTTCAACCTCGTTGCCTCGGCCGGCGCCACCAACGCCTCGCTGGTCACTTTGATCGTACCGGTAAGTGCCGTGCTGCTCGGATTCCTGTTTCTGGGCGAGCGGCTGCAGCTCTTCGAAATGGGCGGCATGGCGCTGATCGGAGTCGGTCTGATCACCATTGACGGGCGCCTGTTCGGCCGATGGTAGCGGTGCCATGCCACGGCTTCGCCATAATTTATTCACAAACTCTTGGATCGGTTTTTGCCGAAGAGTTTCAATGGCTAACGGCAAATTCGAGGTCGCAAATTCCACAATCACGTCGCAATGCAGCACATTTTCCGCTTGCCTGTGACCCAAATGACTCTAGATTCCGGCCATAGCTCTTAAGAGGAGGCTATGGCATGGGACTGACGAGGCCAATCAACGCATTGATGATTTGTGCTGCGTTTGCATTCATCGGCGCCCTTATCATGGGCGTTCTTCCCTGACCCGCCGAAGCCGGGAAGACCAACACCGAGGATGAGTCCAACCGATTCGAAAAGGCCGGGTTCCGCCCGGCCTTTTCCGTTTCAATCATTGTTTTGGATGCATGTCGTTTCGCAAAACCGCTGCACACTTTTCGGCGAGTTTGATCAGGCCGCGGCCGAGCCGGCCGCTTCCGCCTCATGCGAGCGGATGCCGATCATGTGGCAGACGGCGAAGACCAGATCGGCACGGTTCATCGTGTAGAAATGGAAATCGCCGACGCCGCGCTCGACCAGATCATGGACCTGCTCCGCCGCGACCGCTGAGGCCACCAGTGCATGCGTTTGCGGATCGTTCTCCAGCCCTTCGAAGCGCTCGGCCAGCCAGGCCGGCACCAGCGCGCCGCAGCGGGAGGAAAAATTGGCGACCTGGGTGAAGTTGTGCACCGGCAGGATACCCGGCACGATCGGGATGTAGATGCCGGCGCGGCGCGCGCGCTCGACATAGCGCTCGTAGAGGTCGTTGTCGAAGAAGAACTGGGTGATCGCCCGCGTCGCGCCATTGTCGACCTTGCGCTTCAGCATGTCGATGTCGGTGGCGAAGTCCGGGCTTTCCGGATGCTTTTCCGGATAGGCCGAGACCGAGATGTCGAAATCGCCGACGCTCTTCAGCGCCCCGACCAGTTCGGCGCCGTTCGCATAACCATCGGGATGCGGACGATAGGCGGTGCCCACGCCTGCTGCCGGATCGCCGCGCAAGGCGACGAAACGGGTGACGCCAAAGTCGGCGAATTCCTGGATGACGGCGTCGACCTCATAGCGGGCCGCGTCGACGCAGGTCATATGCGCCGCCGGGGTCAGCGTCGTCTCATTGAGGATGCGCTTCACGGTGCGCGCCGTGCGCTCTCGGGTCGAGCCGCCGGCACCGTAGGTCACCGAGACGAAGCGCGGCTTGAGCGGCTCGAGCCTTGTGACGGTGTCCCAGAGCCTTGCTTCCATCTCATCCGTTTTGGGCGGGAAGAACTCGAACGAAACCCGGACCTTGTCGCCAATGTCGGGGCGGCGGGAAAAGCGGAACTGGTTCATCAGGCTGTTTCCCTTGCTGGAAGTGTGTCGTTGGACGGATCGGCGATCAGCAGGCGGCGATCGCGACCCAACCAGAGCTTGACGGTGAGTCTCGCCTCGGCCTGGCCGCGCGGCTCGAACTCCTGGCTCTCTTCGAGGTCAAGCCCTGCCTCCTCGAACCAGTCGGCGATCTGCCGGTCGGAAAAGCCGAGCCGCATATGCGCGTGCTGGTCGCGCAGGAACTCCAGATTATGAGGCGCGAAATCGACGATCACCAGCCTGCCGGACGGACGCAGCAGCCTCGCGGCCTCGCCGATGGCGCGGGCCGGATCGTCGAGATAGTGCAGCACCTGGTGGATGGTGACGAGATCGAAGGCGTTGCGCTCGACCGGCGGCGAAAAGATGTCGCCCTGGCGCACCTGCGCATTGGCGACGCCGGCTTTGTCGAGATTGGCGCGCGCCACGGTCAGCATCTCGCGCGACATGTCGATGCCGACGCCGCGCCGGTAGAGCGGCGCGAAGATCTCCAGCAGCCTGCCCGTGCCGGTGCCGAGGTCGAGCATCGACTGGAACGGCCGTTTGCCGACAAGCTTGAGCAGTGCCGCTTCCACCGCGCGATCCGGCACATGCAGCGAGCGGATGCGATCCCAGCTGGCGGCGTTCTCCGAAAAATACTCCGC